>JAOZPW010000135.1:0-3591 GCA_029932545.1 Thermoanaerobaculales bacterium
GGGCCCGGGTCTGCATGACGATGGTTGTTGTATAGGAGACGAGGTAGGAATGGTGGAAAACGGCCGGCAGCCGGTCCACCCACGCAATAGAATCAGAAAAGTCGTTGAGGTAGAGATTGAGCACGACGATATCGGGATCCACCATGTCTTCGATTTCGAAATAGAGAGCGACTTCACTGTCGAGGCCAACGGCGCCGATGCCGGCATTGATGCATTCCCAATCCCGGCCGTTCTTTGAAGCCAGCTGCTCGACCAGCCGGACGAAGGTGAGATCGTCCGGGAGGTAGTCTGCGAGAGTGATGGAATCTCCAAGAAAGAGGATTCGATTGCAGTTCTTGGGCCCAATTTCCCGATGTCTCAGTCCGAGAGAGTTGGTACTGATGCGAACCGGTTGCCCACTCAGTTTGTGTTTGGCAATCACCGCATCGACGTTTGTCCGCAGTCGCTTGTGTACGCCGCGAATTTCGAACAACCCTCCTTGACTCGGGTGGGTCGGGATAACGACCGACGACCGTACACTGCCGGAGGTTGAGAGCTCAGCCGGTTGAATGCGCCATCGTGCCGGCGCCGGAAGGAAGAACCTCAGAGCGATTTCGGCAAAAACAAAGGCGCCGAATAGAACGACCGTCAACAAGAGTACCTTCCGCGATCTACGATTCAAATGTCCAGAACTTTTACGTGGGATGCCCTTCATTGGGGTCCGTGGGGTGGAGCGGAAGGAATCAATCATGATCATTCATGCTATCAAGCGCCTTTGCTCGGAACAAAAGATCTCTTCCGGTGGTCGGTGGTTGACGGTCGGCGAAGCGGTCTGCATCCGGTTGAACAGGTCCTTTGGGCCGGGGCGGTGCTAGAGTTTTCTAATGGTCATTGACCTTGACTTGGAGCATTGATGGGAGATTGGCTCAAGGGCCGATTTCGTGGGCTGCGGTCGTTTTCTTGGCCTGATGATGTTTTTGGGGTGGTGGTTCTTGCATTTGCGGCTGTTCAGATGTTCTTGCAGGCCTCCCATCTGGGCCGGGGATTCGAATATGTTGTCACCCGGGTCATGGTGGATGATGCCTTTTATTATCTTCAACCGGCATTGAATCTGTGGCGCTATGGGTTTGTGACGTTCGACGGAATTCACCCGACCAACGGGTTCCAGATGCTGTGGTTTCTGATCGTTAGTCCGCTGGCGGGGTTGGTTGGAGATCCAAAAGTCTTGGCGATGGCCGCCCTGGCCCTGTGTATATTTTTTAATGGCCTGACACACTGGGTGTTGCTGAAGATCGGACGGGAGGTTGCAAGCCCAACTACGGGTCTTTTTCTCAGTGGTCTGTGGTTCGGCCTCAATGTGGTCACAAATACCTACTGGACCGGAATGGAAAATGCCGTTCACGCATTGATTTTTTGCATCTCATTGTTGGTGTTTCTGAGATTTTGCAACGCAAGCCTGGAAGGTCGCGTACCAAGTCCGATGCCGCTGACGGTCTTTTTGGTGCTGAATGCATGGTGCCGACTCGATGCTGCCGTCTATTCGATCGTGGTGTTCCTGGCCGCCGCGGTCGTCGCCTGGATGGCCGGCCGGCAATTCAACCGGCCGTTCAGGAGCGTGATGACTCCTTTCCTGATCTCAGGATGTATTGCTGCGATTGGGGCAGGCTTGCTCCTTGGGCTCTTCCGGTTGATGGGTGGTTCGTGGTTGCCGGTTTCGGCCCTGGTCAAGAGCGCCGCCCCCGCACCGGACTCCGTGGCCTCTTTTGGAGACGAGGTGCTTTTGACCCTGAGCCAAGGGTTCCCGGAATCCGGTGTTGTGGCGATCCGGGAACCACTGGCAACGATGGCCGGACTGGCGGCTTTGGTGGTATTGGGATGCGTTTTTTTCCTTGATTGCTCTACTTCCCGGTCGGTGAAGGCTGAGGGGCCCGGGGAGGTAAATCCTCAATCACGCCTTCAGGCAGGCAGTACGGGACTGAGGTCGGTGCTGGTCCTTGTGTGCGGGACAGTTGTGCTGTGCCTGGTCGTTGCCGGGACGTTGAGGCCGAGTACCTATGGCGCGCTGGTGGTGGTGGCTCTCGTAATCGATAGTGTGTTTCTGCGCTCGGAGGGCCCCTCAAAGAGCTTCCGGATTGCTGTAGTTGTGGTGTCCCTCGGCGTGGTGATGCATGCGTGCATTTTTGTTGGTGCGGGCCTTCGGGCGCCGATGCTGTCAACCTGGTACCGAGGGCCATCCAACCTGGCTTGGATTCTGGTTTTTGCCTTTGTTGCGGATGTCGTATGCCGGTTTTTCCCTTCGAGGGCGGTCGCCCTGAGAGGTTCTGTCATGGTGATGGTGGGGGTTTTTGCCGTGGGTGGGCTGGTCAAATTTTCGGAAGGACTGCCTGCCTCACCGATATACCAGGCCCGGTACACTGCGGCACGGTGGGTTTCGGAAAACCTTGAGCTGGACGCCATTCTTGCCTCTTGGAATTCGGGCCAGATCGGCTATCTGTCGGAGAGGCAGGTTGTCAATCTGGACGGTTTGATGAACAGTGCCGAGTATCTTGAAGAGCGACGGCGGCCGGGGTTTGACCTTGGCGAATATCTGGCAGCAAATCGAGTCGGCTACCTGGTTGATTATTCACTGCCCGAGGAACTCCGGCAGTCGGTGGAGCCACTTCAGGTTTTTCCGACTCAGACCGGCTGGCGGCCGGTGGTCGTATACAGGTTCGACGGTGCGGCGGTTGCAGCTGTAGGATCAAATCCATGACCGGTCCCGTGGCAGTGGTTGTTGTCTCCTATTTTTCGGCTGACGATCTAGGAGGCTGTCTTGCCGCACTGAAAGGGGAGGAAGTCGTTGGCCCTGTCGTCGTCATCGACAACGCCTCCACTGATGATTCGGTGGCTGTGGCTCAGCGTGTTGGTGGGGAACAGGTCGAGGTGGTGGCGCTCGACGAGAACACCGGTTTTGCCGGGGGCTGCAACCGGGGTTATGCGCTCGTTCAGGACCAGGCAGAGTATGTCGCCTTCATGAACCCCGACGTTCGGGTGGAAGAGGCATGTTTTGAGCGATGCGTCGCCGTGATGGAGGCCAACCCCCGGGTGGGCTGTGTGGCGCCGTTGTTGATGCGCCCGGACGGAGTGACGGTAGACAGTGCGGGCCAGGTGTTGAAGCGAGGCACGCTGGAGGTTCAGGATCGTGGGTATGGAGAGGCTCTGGGGCCGGAGTGGTCGAAACCTGGTCCGGTCTTGGCCGCGTGTGGGGCCCTGGCTGTGTTCCGGCGTGAAGCCCTGGTATCGGTGATGGAAGAGGGCGGTCCGTGGGCTGAAGGCTTTTTCTGCTTCTGGGAGGATCTGGAACTGGGATGGCGCTTGAACAACGCCGGCTGGGAAGTCTGGTTTGAACCATTGGCCCGAGCAGAACACGGCCGGGGCGCCGGTGCGGCTTCCGGGACCGGTCCTTTGCGCTGGCGTCGTCCGCCGGAGTTGGAGGCCTGCATCATCACCAACCGTTGGATGACGCTGGTGCGCCACCTCCATGGGCTTGATCTCATGTGGCGTGCGCCCGTACTCTTGGCCTGGGATTGTGCCTTGGTCGTCGCCGGTGTTCTTCGCAGGCCCTCCCTGGCG
>JAOZPW010000135.1:3691-10047 GCA_029932545.1 Thermoanaerobaculales bacterium
CTGTTGGCATCGACGATTGTCGCCACGCTGGGCCTGATTGACGATTTCGGCGTTCTGACTCCGAAGGCCAAGGTGCTCGGCCAATTGGTAGCGATCTTTGTGCTCTTGAGGGCGGGAATCTCGGTGCAGGTGGTGGTTCTTCCGATGTGGGCCCGGATCACGCTGACGATCATCTGGCTGGTCGGTCTGTCCAACGCCTTCAATTTGATGGATATCATGGACGGCCTGGCTGCCGGCGTGGCAATCATCGCTGCGGGATTCCTGCTGACGGTGGCCAGCCTCAACGGGCGGTGGGTGGTGGCGGCCTTTACGGTCGCCTTGATCGGCGCCCTCCTGGGATTTTTGAAGTTCAACTTCTTCCCGGCATCGATCTACCTCGGAGATTCAGGTTCGCTCTTTGTTGGCTTGACACTGGGGGCTCTGGCGATGGTGATGGACTACACACGCCACAATCCTCTGGGTTGGGTGGCCCCGCTTTTCATTCTCGCCTTGCCGATTATGGATACGGCCTACGTAACGGTCTTGCGCCTCAAGGCGGGGCGCAAGATCTACCACGGCAGTCCGGACCACTTTCCCCTGCGATTGCGGCGCCGCATGGAAGGCAAGACGGTACAGACCGTGCTGGTGATCTATGGCGCGGCGGTTCTCAGTGGAGCGCTGGGGGTTGTTGTGCTCTTCGTGTCTCCGCAGACGACGGTGATTATCGTTTCGGTGGCTGCAGTCGTGGCTCTGGTCTTCCTTCTTTGGTTGGCCAGGATCGACATGGAGCAGGTATGACCCGGACGCTGATACTGGGTGGTGGCCTGACCGGTCTGGTGACGGCGGAGTGTATGCAGGCCGAGGGTCATCAGGCTGTGGTGTTGGAAAAAGAGGCCGTTCCAGGCGGGGCCTGCCGGACCGAAGAGCGTGGCACCTATTATTTTGACTACACGGGACACCTGTTACACGTTGCCCGAGATGAGACCCGCGATTACCTCGATCGGTTGGGCGTGTGGTCGGGCTTGGCCGAGCATGATCGCCGGGCGGCGATTCATCTCGGGGGGGCGGTCACCCCCTACCCCATCCAGATCCATACATGGGGACTGCCTCCTGAGGTTCGGCGTGACTGTCTGTTGGGCTTCATCGAGGCCTGGGCGGCCCGAAGGCCTGACCCGACAAATTTTTCACAGTGGGTGCTGGACCGGTTCGGGGAAGGTCTTGCACGGCATTTCTTCTTTCCATACAACGAAAAGCTCTTCCGGACTCGGTCCGAAGAGTTGTCGCTGGACTGGGTAGGTCGCTATGTGCCGAAACCGGACCTCAAAGAAGTTGTCGATGGCGCTCTCGGTCTCCACGACAAGGCCGTGGGCTACAACGCACATTTCCGCTATCCAAGCGAGGGAGGGATTCGTTTACTGGCCGATGCCGTTGCCGATCAGGTCTCAGACCTCCGCCTCGATACCGAAGTGACAAAAATCCATCTGAAAGAACGGTGGGTCGAAACTGCCGCCGGGGAACGGCTGCCGTGGGACCGGATGGCGGCTACTCTGGCTCTGCCCTTCTTGTTGGACCGTGTGGTTGATCCATTGCCGGACGATGTGGCGGCTGCCCGGCAGGCTCTGCGATGGGTCAATGTACTCAACGTGGCCCTCGGTGTGCGTGGCTCAGCGCCCCGGTCCGAACATTGGTTCTATTTTCCGGAGCCCGAGTTCCCGTTCTACCGGGTCGGTTTTCCATCCAACCACGGCCATCTTGCACCGGAAGGTCATCATACGGTGTCGATCGAGATCAGTCTCAACCCCGGATCTCCGGTGCCCGAGAAGCTCGTCGAGCAGGCAGAGGCGGCCCTGATGCGGATCGGCCTCTTGCGGTCGGAGAACATCGAAGAACGGTTGGTAACCGTGCTCAATCCGGCCTACGTCGTTTTTGATCACGACCGGAAGGCGGCAGTCACTTGCCTGCGGCGATTCTTTTCAGATCATGGCGTGCACCTGGCGGGCCGTTGGGCCGAGTGGAAATACTCGGCGATGGAGGACGCCATCCTCGACGGCGTGGCTGCGGCTCGGTGGTTGACGACCTCCGGCGACAGGTGAGCCTCGTGCAAGAAAACAGAAATCGCCACAAAAAGGCTGAGGTCAAACGGTGATTCGGGTTCTTCACATCATCACTCGCCTCGAACTGGGGGGCGCCCAGCGCAATACGCTTTACACGGTGGCCAACCTCGACAGATCGCTGTTTTCGGTCGGTCTCGCCTGGGGTCCTGGGGATGAGTTGGACTCCGAGGCGATGGAGATCGAAGATCTTGAGCGCTTTGAAATCTCCGCCATGACCCGGCCGATCGCTCCTCGGATGGACCTCCGGGCTTTGCGAGATCTGCGACGGGCCATCAGGGATTTCGAGCCGGATATCGTGCACACGCACTCGTCAAAGGCCGGCATCCTGGGACGAACGGTCGCCCATCTGGAAAAGGTCTCGACCGTCATTCATTCGATTCATGGTTGGGGGTTTACGCCACTGCAATCACCGGCCAAGCGGCGCCTTTTCCTGGCGGCCGAGCGGCGGGTCGCGCGCTGGACCGACCACTTCATCGCCGTCAGCCAGGCCAATATCGACCAGGGCAGGGACCTGGGCCTGCTGGGTGAAAATATCAGCCTGATTCGTTCAGGTATCGATTTGTCGCCGTTCGGATATTCATCGGATCCGGCGCCGGTCAGACGGGAATTGGCTATTCCCGAGGGTGTGGCGGTCGTGACACAGATCGGCAATCTCAAACCTCAGAAAGCGCCTCTGGACTTCGTACGGATGGCGGCGATCGTTGCCTCGTCCTTCCCGGAGGTTCGCTTCGTCATTGCGGGAGACGGGCCCTTGCGCGAACAGGTCAGTGATTTGGCAAATGTGCTGGGGATTGCAGATCGCTTGCACCTGCCGGGATGGTGGCGGGACGTGCCGGCTCTGTTGGCAGCGACCGATGTCGCCGTTCTGACCTCGCGGCACGAGGGTCTGCCGCGTGCTGTGGTCGAGGCGTTGGCAGCCGGTGTTCCCGTGGTGGCGACGGCCGTTGACGGCACGCCTGAGGTGGTGCGTGAGGGCGTCAACGGGTTTCTTGCGCCCCCCGGCGATGTCGAGCGTCTGGCGGCAGGGGTGTGTACCCTGCTCGAAGACGAGGATCGCCGGCGGGTGATGGGTGAGGCCGCGAGTCAGGGTCTCGAGGAATTTGACATCGATGTGATGGTTCGCCGACAAGAGGAGTTGTATCAATGCCTGAGTTGCCGCAAGAGCTGATCGCCACTTGGTTTCTGGTTTTCGGGGCGATTGTGGGCTCCTTCCTCAACGTGGTGATCTACCGCGTGCCGCTGAGGCGTTCGATCGTCAGTCCAGGTTCTGCCTGCCCCGGCTGCGGGGCCTCGATCCGCTGGTATGACAACATCCCCATCCTGTCGTGGCTGGCGCTGAAGGGTCGGTGCCGTGCCTGCAAGACTTCGATTTCCATTCGATATCCTCTCGTGGAATTGGGCGCGGGCCTGCTGGCGGTGGGAACATTTCTCGGTTGGGGCCTGACGGTTGCCGCCTTCGAGGTGCTGGTGTTCTCGTGGGTCTGTCTGGTCCTTGCCCTGATCGACTACGACCACCAGATTCTGCCGGATGTCATTACCTATCCCTTGATCCTCTTCGGCATCGGGATGTCGTGTGCGGGGGGCATGACCTGGTGGCTTGATTCGGTCGTGGGTGCGGTGTTCGGCGCCCTGTTGCCGATTGCCGTGATTGTGCTCTACAAGCTGATTCGTGGCGAGGAGGGCATGGGTTGGGGCGATGTCAAATTTCTGGCCGGCATCGGGGCCGTCGTCGGCCTCGCAGGCTGCCTGTGGGTGCTGATCGTCGGCGCGTTGCTTGGTGCACTGGTCGGTTTGGCCTTGATGGTGATGGGTCGCGGGACGGCCAAGACCGCGTTGCCGTTTGGTACCTTCCTGGCCCTGGCAGCGCTGCTCTACCTCTTCTTGCCGCCCGCCTGGCGCCTCTGGCCGCCGGTGATGTGAAAGCTCTCAGCTCTCAGCTCTCAGCTCTCAGTATGACGCCTCAACAACCGTCACGAAGAGACCACAATAGGAGAAATCTCTTTGTGCTCTTGGCGTCTTTGCGGTTCAATTGTGTTCTTGTCCCTGACCCCTGACCCCTGACTTCCTGATCAACTGGAGGCCGCGAGAATGCCCTGGATCAGCGCTCCGTCTTGCTCGGGAAAGACGGTCCGGAGATCAAGTACGACGTGATCCTCCTCCATGCGCCCAATGATCGGAGGCGTCTGCTTTCGCAGAGCGTCGAGCAGAGCTTGCCCCCCGGTGATCTCAAGGCCGTAGCCGGCCATGGTTTCGTCGGGTGTTGTGCCGCCGCCCAGCGTTGATCGGGTCGAACGGCCCCGAGCGGGAACGCCCTTTTCGCGCAATTTTCGGCCGATACGGCCTGCTCTTCGTTTGAGTGTCTCAATCGTTGTGTTGAGCATGGCGTACAGGGGGATCTCATCCAGCCGGCCGGTTTCATGGGCGCGAAGTATTCGGTCCATCAATACCAGGGCGGTCTTGTCCGGGCGCAGGGCGCGGTAGAGAGGGTGGGTGCCCAGCGGCTTCACCCACGCTTCGGAACCGACGATGATCCCGGCCTGGGGGCCTCCGAGCAGTTTGTCCCCGGAAAAGCAGACAATGTCGGCGCCCGCCCCCAGCAAATCCGTGACGGTTTCTTCGTTGGGAAGGCCCCATCGCCGGAGATCGTGGAGGCAGCCGGAACCCTGGTCGACGATCAAGGGCAGTCCATTCTCGTGGGCCAGCGTTGCCAGTTCGGCCGTGGAGGGACTGGCCGTGAAGCCGACAATTCGGAAATTGGACTGATGAGCAACCAACACAGCGGCGGTATTCTCGGTAATAGCGTCCTGATAGTCGTGCAGGTGGGTTCGATTGGTACACCCGACTTCGACCAGCCGGCACCCGGCCGATTCCATGACGGCCGGCAGTCGGAAGGAGCCGCCGATTTCGATCAACTGCGAGCGCGAAACGATGACTTCGCGGCCTCCGGTCAGGGCAGCCAGAATCAGAAGGAGCGAGGCGGCGTTGTTGTTGACCATGACCGCGCTTTCGGCCCCGCACACCCGGGCGATTTTGTCTCGCAGGGGGGCCAATCGTTGGCCTCTTTGCCCGGCCTGGACGTCGTATTCCAGTGCCAGATATCCAAGAAGGGACTGCTGGCGAGCCGCCGGCATCGGTGCGCGGCCGAGGTTGGTGTGGAGCAGGACGCCGGTCGCGTTGATAACTGCGGAGTAGGCCTCGGCCTCTGCGCTCCTGACCTTGGCCAGAACAGCTTCTTGTAAATCGGCGGTTGAGGGAGAGTCTCCGGCCCCAATGAGTCGACGCGCGTCGTCCAGCGCTTCGCGGCAGGCCTCGAGGAGGGCGGTATGGCCCCAACGCTCGAGAGCGCTCTCGAGTGCGGGAGACTCCAACAGGCGGTGAACGGCGGGCAGTCGGCGGAGTTCTTGAGTCACGAGGCCATTGTATCGCGGCTGTCATGGCTGCTTGCAAAAAGCCACAAGAAGAGCAGCCATAAAAAGGCACGAACAAGCACAAAAATGAAAACAAGAAAAGGATAACTTATTTATTCATAGAAGCTTACAATCATAAGTACTGTTTTAGATCTGTTTCTCTATGTACCTCTTCGTACCTTTTTGTGGCAATTTTCCCCTCTTCGTGCCGTTGCCATTGAGTTTTGCAGGCGCCTGAGCTATCAGCTGACGGCGGAAAGCTGCCCGGCAGAACCTGCCGGACTCTCTATGGTTCAAGTTCCGCCGGGATGGAGGGTATAATGCCTCTTTGGCGGCGTGTGTCGCCTGAAGGGATTGAATGGAACTCTCGTCTATGATTACCGGTCTTGAGGGCGATCTGAGAACGCTTATCACGCGGTGGGATCGGTTTTTTTCGGGTGGGCTGAAGGTGCCCCCGAACCGGGAAAAGGAAATTCTGAAACGGCGCTTGCGGTCGCTTGCGGAAAATGCCTCTGGAGCGCATTCGGGGGACCAATTTCGTCTCAATCAGCTCCAGCACCGTTTCATGAGTTATTCGACGAACTGGGAGCGCCTGCTGCGGGAGCGCGAAGAAGGAGTGAGAAGGTTTATTCCGGGGCAGAAGAAAGAGGCTGGCCCCTCCGGTGTACCTGGGCCTCAGTCTCCGGTTCCCAACGTCCGACCGGTGACGTTCGTAGACGGGAGCGATGCTGTCGATCTCTTCGAACGTTGGTGTGCTGCAAAGGCGGACGTGGGACAGGAAATCAAGATCGGACGTCAGGCGTTCGAGGCTCAGATCGAAAAGCAGCAAAAAGATATCGAGACGAGAATGGGTTCA
>JAOZPW010000136.1 GCA_029932545.1 Thermoanaerobaculales bacterium
ACCCATGGTGATTGGACAGGCCCGGGTCGAAGGGGGCGGGAAGGGGCGTTCGGTCTTCATTTACGGAGTCGGCCATGAGGTCCCTGAAACCTGGCAGTTTCCGGTTGGGCAGGGACGTTTCTTGCCGGCGACCGACCCACGGCGCAAGGGCGCAACAGCGGTGTTGGGGCCGAAGTTGTCCCGGGAGCTCTTTGGAGAGGCACAGGCCCTGGGCCGAAGAGTGCGAATCGCCGGCGCCGGCCTTCTGGTGGTCGGCATTATGGAGCCCAAAGGCCAATTGCTCGGGTTTGATCTCGGTGATGCCGCCTATGTTCCGGTGGCAACGGCGATGGATCTGTTCAACGTCGACGAGCTTAACGAGATCGACGTCTTGGTGGAAAATGCCGACATGATTCCCTCTGTTGTCGAAGATATTCGAGCACTTCTGATCGAGCGCCATCGGGGCGAAGAGGATTTCACGATCACGACGCAGGCGGAGATGCTGGACACCTTCGGTCGAATTCTCGGCATCATTACGGTTTCGGTCTCAGGAATAGCAGCGGTGTCATTGCTGGTAGGTGGGATGGGCATCTTGACCATCATGTGGATTTCCGTAACCGAAAGGACCCGGGAAATCGGGCTTCTGCGTTCACTTGGAGTGACTCCTGGGGGTATTTCTCGTCTTTTCCTGACGGAATCGATCGTGGTGGCAGTGATCGGGGGTCTGGCGGGTATTGTCTTCGGTCTGGGTGTTTCGGCAATCGTAGAATTATTGGTCCCGTCGATGCCTTTGAAGACACCACTGACTGCAGTCGTTGCCGCCATGGTGATGAGCCTGGTGGTCGGAGTTACTTCCGGCTGGCTCCCGGCCCTGCGTGCGGCTCGAATGGATCCGATCGAAGCTCTTCGGGAGGAATAGGAACAGGATCCTGAAGGGGATAGGCCGCCAACATGGCCAAGACGGCTAGCATTGCCGAGGCCTCTACCCTTCAGGATCCTATCGATGCGCAGGGCGCATCTTTTAATGACAAAAAAAATTGAAACCCTTTGCGCGAAGCGCATTCTCTAGGAGTGTGGACTGGATTGGCACAACGCCGATAACAAGCCTGTGCCCGGCCTTCAACTGCCAATACGGTCCACGCTCCTAGTCAAGCTTGAACGCGACCTCGAGACTGGCCTGCCACTCAATATTGCCATCGGATGCAAGTCCGCCTCGAAGTTCCTTGACCTCAAACCACGCGAGTCCGCGAAGGCTCTCGCCGGCCTTGCTCAGTCCAAACTCAATGGCCTTTTCGTAGGACTCCGAGGAACATCCGACGACCGTGATCTTCTTGAAAACCTTATTTGACATGGTGACCTCCAATGCAATAGCTAACAACGAGAGACCCTGATTTAATTCCAGGAGGAGGAAGCCCCTGTCGGCAGCTATTAGCAATTAGCTTTTAGCCGTTAGCTCAGGAAACACCGTTCTGAGAGTCGTGGGGTTATGTTGCTAAAAGCCAACAGCTAATACCTAAAAGCTTTCCTGCCAATGCCCGTAGAATCTCGATGGTAAGAAAATCACCCCTCAGCCAGTTGCTGGCCGTCCTGTACAGAATCAACCCCGGCCCAGTTTTGCCACGCAGCGGTCAGTGGCTCTCCACCGTTCCATAGGGCTTCGGTGAACTCTACAACCCAGGGGTCAAATCCAGGAATGACTCGAAGGTTGTCCGCCGAGGCCAGGATTTCAGGGTCGTTTTGGAGGTGTTCGAGGGCGCTGGCCGCTCTTCGCAGGCGCCATCCCCACGAACTCTCCTCGTGACTCTGGTCGAGGCGTCGCGCCCAGAGCCGAAGTCTGGCAGCTGTAGCCAACGCGGAGGCGTTTCGTCCGTCCAGGGAAGGACCGTCAACCCATGCTTTCATGCCCGATTCACGGATGGCAATACCCGCCCTCCTTTCGAGAGCGTGGAGTCCTCTGGAGACGTCTGCATGGAACAGGGAGTTTTCCATGCGGTCTTCATTCTTGCTGTCTTGAAATGTGTCGAGAATACGGTGTCTGTCTTTGGGAGTCAGCAGTAGAGGCGCGGCGGCTACAAAGGAAGCCCCGGCTCGGGCGAGCCTCTTGACTCTGCGCTCAATTGCATCTCCGGCGTTCGGAAATGGGAATAGACCCAACATTGCGCCCCATGCGTAGCCTTTCCAAGCCTTCATCGAACCAATACCGTTACCGAGGTATTTGGGGAGGACAGGCAGGAGGGGCGTCAAGCGAAGGCCGTCCTGTCGTTTTTCCAGGCCGAGGTCACCTGGCGTTGCTGTGGCTTCGTCCAAGACCAGAAGCACTGAGGAACCCCGCTCGAGAAGCATATCGAGCATGTCTGGTCTCTTGAGAGCGACGCGGGCGAAGACGATAGCCTGAACGGGGTCCCGGGGAACCCACTCACTATTGGGAAGCATTCGGCGGGGTGCGTCATTCCAGACGATGGCCATCCTGATTGGGTCCAATTCCACGCGACCACTCTGTAGGTATCCCGGCCGGACGACGTGGGTGACCGGCAGAAGATCAGGATAGGCGGGTTCAACTCTCCGCATCAGGGTGCCAACGCCTCAGCTTAACAGAAACCGGCGTGAACGTGGGAAATTATTGGAATCCGCGAATGACTCCTCTGAATCACGATTCGAGCAGCGCGTCGACGAAATTTTCAGGGTCAAAAGGCAGGAGATCATCAGCACCTTCACCGACGCCAACCCATCGAACCGGGAGCCCCAGGCTGTCGGCGATTGCCAGAATTACGCCACCCTTGGCTGTACCGTCGAGCTTGGTCAAAACAACGCCGTTGACGCCCGCCGTCGCTCCAAATCTCAGCGCCTGTTCGATCCCGTTTGACCCGGTAGTGGCGTCCAGCACCAGAAGGACCTCGTGGGGTGCGCCCTCGACCTCCCGGGCGGCCACTTTTCCGACCTTTTCCAGTTCCTTCATCAAGTTGGCGTGAGTATGGAGCCTGCCGGCGGTGTCGATTATTACCTCATCGGCGGGTCGTGCCTTGGCGGATGCGATGGCGTCATAAACCACTGCAGCAGGGTCGGCGCCTTCATGTTGCGAGATGACCGGCACACCGACTCGGTCGGCCCAGATCTGGAGTTGTTCAACTGCCGCTGCCCTGAAGGTGTCGGCGGCGGCCAATACTACGGTGGCGCCGTTTTCCTTTCGACGTTTGGCGATCTTGGCTACGGTCGTCGTCTTGCCGGTGCCGTTGACACCGACGAGCAAAGTTACCTTGGGTCCGATTCCCGTTTCAGTGACGGGATGAGACGAAAGGGCTGTATTCAGCAGATCGAGGAGCCGGCCCCGAATCGCCGGCCGAAGCTCTTCCGCCGTCGTCAGACGCCCTTTGCGAATCTCTTCCCTCAACTCGTCAGCCAGGCGGATTGAAAGTTCAACCCCGGTATCGGCGGCAATCAGTGCTTCTTCGAGACGGTCGATGTGGCTGAATTCCACCGGTCCGGTCCGGCGAAAACTCTCGCCGACCTTCTCGATGAATTCTGTATGCGTCATCAACAGACCGCGTTTGAGTTTTTTTACGAAGGATCCCGCCATTTTCTTAACTCCGATTTCAGTATTGGCCCACAACCTTCAGCGCACTTGCTTCTCACCAGATTCCAGGGTGGGCAACGACTTGCCGGCCCTTGGGGACAGGAACAATCAGGCGAGTTCTTTTGCCAAGACTTCGGCTGTGTTCTCGAGGTGAAAAGTGGCTTTCCCGAGGTGGCCGGGTCGGTCCATGACCAGAAGGAGATAATAGCCGTCCGGCAACGGATGCGTCAACGCTGTCAAAGCCTCACCCTTGATAATGTATTGCTTCAATTTTCCGAACTGGTTTTCTGCTGAAATTGTCGTCAGCCGACGAACAAAGATCGAATGGTATGCGCCTTCCACCTTGAGGTCGAAGGGGTCATTATGCCTGGTGACCCACTCAACCGCCTCCCCCTCATCATCGAGAAAGATCGCACCGACAGCTTCCGGTACGTCTACCAGGAGGTTGGTCAACAAATAGTTGAACGGCATCAGTTCTCGCCGATCATTCTGCGAGCCTCGGCCGCAAACTCCGAACGAGGTTCATCAGCGATGACCTCCCTGAGGTACGGTTCCGCTTCGCTCTTTCTGCCAAGGTTTGTCAGAAGTCTCCCCAGTGCCAACGGCGCCTCAATTCTATTGGGAAAACTGTGGGTTGCTTCTTCGAGCAGGGAAACTGCTTCGTCGGGATAGCCCTCCTGCTGTTCGATTTCTGCAAGTCTCAGGTAAGCCTCAAAAACCGGTTGGTCGGGATCCAGAGCGTTGTGGAAATTCTCCTTGGCTGCCGATGTAAGACCTCGTTGGAGATAGGTCATGCCCAGGTTATAGAAAACGCTGAAGCGGTGGGGATAGGTTGAATCCGACAGGACTGCAATGAAATCGACTTCTGCCATGCGGTATTGCCCCATCGCCATGTAGGTGGCACCCCGGTTGTTTCTGGCGTCCGTGAAGGCCGGTATCTGAGCCAGTGCCTTGTCAAACGACAGCAGAGCCTGATCGTAGCGCTCCAGACGTAAGTGACAAAGTCCCATCATATTGAGGACCGTGCCGTTGCCGGGAGCAACCTTGTCGGCCTTCTTGAACTTGTCCAGGGCCGCATCGAAACGACCCTGTTGCAGCAGCAAGGACCCTGCCCTCATCAGGGTCAGAGAGTACAACGGGTTCTCGACGTCACGGCCGGCAGGTCCAGCTGGTTTCGAACTTGTGCAACTGCTCAGAACCAGAGTGAGGGTGAGAATGAGGAGAGATGACTTCATGATGCCTCCTGTTGTGGAGCCGGGCCTCCATGTTCCGCATCCGGTGGCGTGATGTCGCCTGCCTCGACGGCAGCCAGAAGGGCTTTGACCACGGGTGGCGCAAACCGATTTCCAGACATTTCGCGCATTTTCTCGAGAACAAAGTCCAGCGTGGCGGCCTTCTGGTAGGGACGCGTTGTCGTCATCGCGTCAAAGGTATCGGCCGCACCGATAATCCTTGCCACCAATGGGATTTCTTCGCCGGAAAGACCGTCGGGATAGCCCCGACCGTCCCAGGTTTCATGGTGATTCCGAATTCCGGGGAGGATGTCTTTCAGGGCTCTGATCGGCGCCATGATCTGCGACCCAATTTCTGGATGCTGTTTCATAATGGCGAATTCTTCCTCGGTCAGGCCTCCGGGCTTGTTGAGGATGCCTTCGCGAATGCCGAGTTTACCTACGTCGTGAAGGATTGCTGCGATTCGGACGCGAAATACTTCATCTGACCCAAGCCCAAGATGGCGGGCGATCGCCAATGAATAGGAGCTGACACGCTCGGAATGGCCTCTGGTATAGGGATCCTTGGCATCGATTGCTGCTGCAAGTGTCCTGATGGTCTCCAAAAACAGTTCCTGATTTTGTCTGAGAGCATGACGTAGCTTACGAACCAGGGTTTCGATATTCCCGGCCATGTGGTTGAAATTTTCGGCCAGGTGCGCCAGTTCGTCTGAGCCGGTGACCGGCGCCCTGACCGTCAGGTTCCCCTCGGAGATCTCGGAAGAAACCCGATCCAACCGCTGAATCGGGCCGGTCAGGCGCCGCGCCAGAAAGAAACCAAGCCCCAAGGCAACGAGGCCGGCGATGGCGGTCACCGCGACGGTACGGATCAGCATGACTCGAACCGGCCGGAAAGCGTCGGTGGCCGATCGCTCAACCAGAATTCCCCAGGTGTTGAAACTGATTGGCGCCACGGAACCGACCAGGGAGTCGTTGCTCTCGGAATCCTTGTAGATTCGAGTCAGTCTGACAGGGGAACGAGCAAAATCTGAAACAAGTGGCGACAAGGCAATCACTGTACCTCTGAGTCCAGGGTCTGAGCCGGCAATGATCTGAAGGTCCTGATCGAAGAGGACCGAGTACTGGCCGCCGGAGGCGCTCTCTTGAAGACGATCCTCGATCGGCCTCAGGTTCAAGACGGCAGTCAGGCTGCCCCAGATGTCACCCTTGAGGTTCTTGATCGGGGCGCCGATGATGGAGACTGATCCGTAGCCTTGGGGAAGATCAGTTCGCAAATTCGTCGTCGCCTTCCCTTTAAGAGCGCTGCGATGTGCTTCGCCAAGAGTGTTCGACAAGGCCGATGCAGCATCATCACTCAATTCCGGATCCCGAACAAATGCACCGTCACCTTTGATATCAGCGATTTGCAGGTAGATAAAGGCCCTCTGGGAATCAGCGGCCGTTTCACTGAGCAACTCGGCCTGGACCTCAGCCTCGGCAACAGGGATTATCTTGAGCGCTCTGGTGATCCCGTCCAGTCGACTCTTGTTGGCCGCGAGGTACATCGTCGCCTCATTTGCCAGGCTGACCGCTTGGCGGGTCAACGTCTTCCGTTCTTTGGTGGTCAGTACTTCCCGGTTGTATCTGGCGAGGTCGAATCCAACCAAGGCAACCGGGACAACCGTCACAAGCAGTAATGTGGCGGCGATGGAGTAGGTCAAGCTCGAGTTGAAACGTGCCGATAGCTTCATGAAGACACCGACAGTATAGCGAGGTCTCGCCCGGAACCGGTGCGTTGCCTAAGAATTTTCGAATGAGAACTCGGGAACAGCTTCATGAATTCAAGGGTGGCTCGAATAGCGATTGTCGCTGGCGAGAGCTTCATACTCTTCCTCGGTTGCAAAGGACTCGATATCTTCGTTACCGCAAATCTGGCAAAGGGCTTCGATTGTCTTGCCGTCTTTCCATTCAAAAACGTAGGTGGGGGTTTCGCACTCGAGGCAGATCAGATAATCGGGCGATGCCATAGCATGAGTTTAACCTATATTCAGGGTTTACCCTGACCCAAATCCAAAAGCTGAGCCAATTCCTTCCGATCGATACCGCGAATGATATTTTCGGTTGGGGCTACCACCTCTTCAAAGAGCGCTACCTTTCGCCGAATGAGCTTGTCGATCCGCTCCTCGATGGTGTCTCGGGTGATCAGCTTGAACACATGGACAAAACGTTTCTGGCCCATCCGGTGGACGCGATCAGTCGCTTGATTCTCCTTGGCTGGGTTCCACCAGCGGTCGTAGTGGATAACGACCGAAGCGCCGGTCAAGTCAATGCCGACACCTCCTGCGAGGAGACTGGCCAACATCACCCGTTCGTGCTGGCCGGAATTGAAACGCCTGATAACCCGGCCCCGGTTCCGCGTTGCTCCAACCAGCATCAGATGACTCACGTCCTGGTTGTTAAGATGAGCCGACAGGAGTTCCAGCATCTTAACGTACTGGGAAAAGACCACGATCTGCTGTCCACCGTCCAATGCTTCGTTGAGAATTTCGTCAAGGATCTCGAGTTTTGCGGAGGATCCCCCTTCGAGACTGGGTGTTTCCGTTCCCAGGGTGGAGTGGTCGCAGACCTGCTTCAAACGAGTCATCAATGCGAAGATGTGGATGAAGGGAATAGCCTGGTCTGTATCGATGAGGGTTTTCGCCAGTTCGGAAATCGCCCCGGCGTGAATTTCAGAATAGACCTGTTTTTGTTCGGGAGTCAGATTACAGAACCGTAGGTCTTCAACCTTTTCCGGAAGATCCGACAAGACCTGTTCCTTGAGTCTGCGAAGGGTGAGCACGCCAAGTCTCCGCCGGAGCAGAGCCAGCTCTGGCTGCGACGGATGTCTATAGATCTCCTTGAATTCCCTCTCCGAACCCAGATAGCCCGGCAGCACCAATTCGACGACCGACCACAGCTCAAGTAAACGGTTCTCCAGCGGCGTTCCCGAGAGGGCAATTTTGAAATGAGCTTGGAGTTTCCTCGAAGAGCGGGCAGCCTTGGTCCTTGGATTCTTGATTCGTTGGGCCTCGTCAAAGATGGCGATGTCCCATTGTTGGGAAATCAATTCCTTGGACGAGCGCACGAGGATGTCGTACGTGGTCACGATAACCGGATTTTTCGAAGAGGAAACCGGAAGTTGACGGTCGGTGCCGTGGAAAACATGCACACCGAGGCCTGGAGCGAATGTTGCCAGAAGATCACACCAATGTTCGAGGACTCCTCGAGGACAGACCACAAGTACCGTAGCATCTGGGCGCGCCGCTCGGATATGGCAGAGCAGGCCCATGACCTGGTGGGTCTTTCCGAGGCCCATATCGTCTGCCAGTAACGCGCCGACTCCTGCAAGATGCCGTTGCGACAGCCACCGTACACCGTCGGTCTGGTAGGGCCTCAGAGTGGACTTCAATCCTGGGGGAGGCCCGAGATCGGCCGCCTGGGATCCGCGAAGGAGGGCGGCAAGGTCGGTCAGGTCGGTTTCCTCCGATTCGACGACAATGTTGGTCTCGGCGACCAGGCGGATAAATGCCAACCGATCCCCTTCAAGGCCCGCATCCATACCACGTCGGGGCAGCTTGAATCCGGCCTGTTCGAAGATGGAAAGATCGGGCGCGTGAACCAAACTCCCCTCAATCCGGGCGAACCCGGTCTTTCGAAGGTCCAGCGCAGAAGCCCAGTCCAGGATGTGTCCTTCGGCGGTAAACGACGGCCGTATCAGGATCGTTCCTTCATTGTTCCTGCCGACAACGATGGATGTCGGCTGCGGCACCATCGGTTGCCGGTAATCGGCCAACTCCCCGCTCGGGATGTACCAGTCGTGTTGCCTCAGCTGGGGATGGTCGAGACTCAAGAATCTCAGTGCCTCCCGCCCCATCAGCAGTTGCCGACCCTTTCGGTGGAACGGGACCAGAGGAGTTGCTGGGTCCAGAACCCGGCATAGATGCCGGCCGACCCGGGCCCACCGCCCGTGAATTCTTCCTTCCAACTCGGTGGCCGCAAGAACAGACCGGTTGCCCAAACGGTACCCGGGTTCCAGTTGGATGCCGTCTTCGCTCCAGCCGGCCGCCAGTACGGGGTGCAGTCGAACTTCCGAAAGCTCGAGTTGTTCCAGCTCGCCTTCCAAGACCATGCGTTGCATGGCTTTAAGGACTGGAAGTGCGCTGGGGAGCACCGTCGCACTGAAGACGACAATTCGGTGTTCGCCCGACGGTAGTGTGATCAGTATATGGACCTCTTGGCCAGAAAGCCGAACGCTGGCTGTACCCGTCTTCTGCAGCGAGAGTTGGAGTTCGAGCGCGGACCTCAGGTCGGGACCGGTGAGGTGACTGAGGTCGACCCTGTCTTCGGCCGAACGGGCCGGGGCGATAAACGGATGCCTGGAGTGTGCCCTCCAGGCTGATCCGGGTCCCAGTCGAACCAGAGTGGCTCGGACGTCGAGCCAACGGAGGAGGACAGCCATCGCGTGATAGCAGGGCGGTTCGACGGCGCCGCAGGCAGAGCAGACGGCCTCCATGTTTTGGACCTGGTTGGGTTCAGGAATATGAACTGTGATTGTAGATCGCGCGAAGGCGGCTTCGACGCCCTCACCCGACCAAACGATCCTCTCGGTCGAATGTTCCTGGTACAGACGAAATGCTCTTTCTGCACTTACCCGGTCCAATCGACCGAGGATGTCACCCCGTTTCAAACGAAGCAGCGCGGAACTTAAATCGCCGGCTTTGCACGCCGGATCCGAACGAGTCATAGCCTCTGATCATACCAAGAATTCTTTCGGCATGGCAGGGGCCAGGAGGAATTCGGTGGATAGACAAATCCCCGGGTGATGCCCGGGGATTGGAGTTGAGAAATGCGTTTGAAAATCAGGCTTGGTTCTTTTGAGCCTGTTGCTTTGCAACCTCGGCGTGAACTTCCTTCATGTCGAGCCCCTGGACCTGCCCGAGCAGGTCTTCCAACGCCTCTGCCGGCAGCATACCGGGCTGACTGAAGACGTTGACGTTTTCTCTGAAGATCATCAGGGTGGGGATCGATCTGATACCGAACATCGCCCCAAGCTGCTGCTGCTCTTCGGTATTGCAGGAACCGTAGACCGCCTCCGGATGTTTTTCGGCGGCGTCATGGAAGATCGGCTTGAAAGTCAGGCAGGGGCCGCACCATGGTGCCCAGAAATCAATCAGGACGATATCGTTGTTGGAGATCGTTTCGCTGAGATTCTCTTCGGTAATTTCAATA
>JAOZPW010000417.1 GCA_029932545.1 Thermoanaerobaculales bacterium
GTAGAAATTCGCCCGTGTGTTACACCAGGGCTGATTGGCAGCGTTACTGAATTGGTAATAAATAGGGATAAAATCATCCGAGTACGTATCAAAGAGCCTGCTGACCTCCGGACCGGCGGCCGTGCAACCACTTCAACCACTTTGGGTGAAATACTCCCCCAGAACGACTCGGTCCGCTCCGATTCCGATGATTGGCGCCGCGACGAACAGCACCGCTGCGATGGTCGACACAATAGACTTTCGGTTCATCATCTCCTCCTATGTTTTTTGAGAAATAGACTCGTTAACATAACTCTCCATCGACACGATTGTTACTGTAGGTGCTCAAGTTTGCAATGGCAAATCAGCTCGGCTTCAGTCAATTTTCCCGCCACTCAAGGTCAGCACCGGGAAAGCCCCATTGCAGCCGCTCTCGTCCAAATTGGGATCCCCGGAAGACGGGAAACCAGTGCCCGCCGCCGTGACCGTGCCCGAAATACTGAGGCCATCCGTTACGACAAACTCAATCGTCCACTCCATCTCGCCGCTTCCGGTCGCCGTATAGCTGTCGGTGAAAGTCACACCATCGGCCATGTCCACGACTGAAGTCGCCGGGTAACCCAAACCCCACCGGAAGACCAGAGGGCAGTCCGCCTCGCCGTCCGTATCCTCGTCCTTGTCCCAGTTGGCGAATGTTCCGTTGATCGTCTGAACCACTCCACCGGCAATGACAATATCGCCTCCGGCGGCGAAGCCTTCGGTATCTGTCATCGTGAACTCATAGGTGCCGTCAACCGAGGCTTTTGCAGCCAGCGGGGTCGAACTCTCCAGGGTCGTCGGATCGGTACTCTGTTCGTCCACCTTGGAGGCGCCGACAACCACAGAACCGGCGCTCACGGTGACGCGCAGGGTTCCCTGCTCGAAATCTCCGCTAGGCAGGACCTGATTAACTTTCTTCAAATAGGGCTCGTAGGCTTCCAGTTCCAGCGTCCCCGCTGCAATCTGCAGGCCCTCAGGGTCGAGCAGGTCCAGTGTCATCGATACACCCTGGGCGCCTGCAAGCGCATAGAAGTTGGTCTTGAACATCTGGCTGACATGGCTCAAGCCTACGATGTCCGACGTTTGCCCGGACGTCGTGGCAGCCTCAACCGGCACACCCTCGAATCCCTGCCCGAAAGTCTCTCCTCCTTCAGCCGAGAAGATCCTGGAGTTGACGACGACCTCAGCATCAGCGGTGACCCTGAAGGCGCCGAACGCCTGGTTCAAACCGAAATCGTCCTTGACTACATCCGTCATCACCAGGGTCTCACCGGGCTGCAGCGAAAACGAAACAGAAATCGGATTTGTATTGGCCTGACCACGTACCAGCCAGAACACCGCACCATCGACTGCCACCTCACCGGGATTCATCACATAGAGATCGGTCACCCAGGAACCGCCCCGTCCCGCGGCAGGCACTAAGATGTCAGTTCCGGGATTAAGGGATTCAACCGGCAGGGCCATTCCGATCAGCATCACCAGGCAGAGGCACAGTATTGAATGACGCATTATTTCCTCCATTGAGAAACTGTGGATTGAGACCGACGTACATGACGTCCCGTGAGACTGCCACGTCGGCCTGAGCCAAGGTATAGCCGAAATTCCAAATAAAGTAAACCAACTCTATCTGTTGGTTTTGATGGCACTGCTCAAAACAATCCTCCCGAACACAACTCCTTGACAATATCTGCATGGATCGCCATATTTACTCCTCACGTCGAGCTGATTCTTCCGAGTCCGGCGCCCCAAGGAGACCCCATGACACAGCAATACTCCGATTCCGCACCCTGCCCCCGTTGTCTTTTTCGCGGCATCATCATGATGACGATTGCCATTCTCTGCCTGACGAGCGTCGCTCCTGCCGCCAGTCCTCCAGACTTCAAACTCAAGGATCTTGACGGGAATTGGTTCACCCTGGGGGACCACCTGGGCAAAGAGGTGATCTACGTCACATTCTGGGCAACGTGGTGCGTGCCGTGCCGTCGTGAGATGCCTCACCTCCAGAAGATGACTGACGAATTTGAGGATCAGGGCTTTTTCGTCCTCGGCGTCAACACCGACCCGCCGGCGACCAAGAGCAAGGTCAAACCCTATCTCAAGCGGCTCAAGATCACCTACCCCACCGTGCTCGACCCCAACAACAACGTCTTGGACAAATACAACCCTACGCGCGAACTCCCCTACGCAGTCCTGATTGACCGCGAAGGCAATGTCCATGAGATTTTCCCGGGCTATCGGGCCGGCGATGAGATCCGCCTGAAAAAGGCAGTGGAGTCACTTCTTGAGAGCGGTCCCACTGAAGACGAGGCGGTATCCGGAGAAACATCTTGAATCGGTGGATCATCACCCTCGCGCTGATAGCGTCGGCATCGGTTGCCACGGCTCAGAATCAAGACGAGTCATCCGCTTCCTCCTTCAGGCTCTTCGGCCAGACGACTTCCTACCTGGAATTGAACGAGTCCGAGAACGGTGACTCCGACGAGGATTACACCAAATTCAAGCAACTCTTGAGCTTTAATGTCGAGTGGTCGAAGTGGACGGTTGGCGCCCAGGTCGACTACCTC
>JAOZPW010000137.1 GCA_029932545.1 Thermoanaerobaculales bacterium
ACACAGCTGGGAAGGCCGGATAAATTTCAACGAATACCGCCACCGCAGCCAGGCCGATCCCGAGGCCGAGAAGGCCGCCAATCCCCGACAACATGACCGCTTCCACCAGGAATACGATCAAGATTTGCCGTTTCCCGGCCCCGAGGGCCCGCAAGAGCCCAATCTCTGTTCGTCGCTCGCTGACCGAAACCAGCATGACATTCATGATGCCGATTCCGGCAACCGCCAGAGATACCGAGGCAATACCGGCCAGTGCCAGGGTCATCGCGCCCAAAATAGAACTGAAGGATTCAACCACCGAATCCTGGGCAATGACCGTCACATCCTTGACTCTGTGTCGCTCCTCCATCAGGTCTTCCAATTCATGCTCGGTCGCCCTCATGGCATCGGCGCCGTCGACTTCGACAAAGACCCGAAACAAGGTCGTCTTGTTGAACATTGCCAAGTTGGTCTTGACCGGAATAATGACCAGATCGTCAAAGTCGAATCCCAGACCGCGCCCACGCGGCGCCATGACCCCGATTACCCGAAAACGCCATTCGCCGATTCGAACGGCTTGCCCAAGAGGATTTCCGGAACCGAACAGTTCCTCGGCCGCCTTGGTCCCCAAAACCACCTGGTTTCCGCCCTGGTCCATATCCCCTTTCGGCAAGAAGCGGCCGGCACCCACCACCACCCGGCGAACCTCCCGAAAATCCGAAGTGGTCCCGACCACGGGCAGGGAACGAGAAAGTCCTCCGAACCGAACGGTTTCGGTTCCCATCGCGAGTGGCGCCACCCTCAGGACATTCCTAAGCCGCCCTCTCATTGCGCGAACGTCGTCAAGAGTCAGATCGTGTGTCACACCCCCAAAGGGCATGGCTCCGGTCGTTTCTACCCTCCCCGGAAGGACGATCAGAACATTGGCGCCCAACGCCTCGAACTCCCCCGTGACATACCGGCGTGCTCCCTCCCCAAGAGCGGTCAGGGAAACAACGGCCGCGATGCCGACCGAGACACCGGCGACCGACAATACCGTCCTCAATCGATGGCCCACCAGTGCCCCAATGGCGAAGCGAATCAGGTCGAGCACTCTCATGTCCCCGGATCAACCGCCCCGCCCTCGGCCACACGACCATCTTCGAGGCGGATGATCCGCCTCGCCCGTTTGGCAACCGCCGGGTCATGAGTGACGACAATCAGCGTCAGGCCCTCGGCGTTCATTCGTTCTATCAGTTCCATGATCTCCTCTGCTGAATTCCGATCCAAATTCCCGGTTGGCTCGTCTGCCAGAAGGAGTCGAGGGCCCATCACCACTGACCTGGCAATCGCAACCCTCTGCCTTTCACCACCCGAGAGTTCCTCCGGTTTGTGAGTCATCCGATGACCCAAACCGACAGATTCAAGGGCCCGCCGGGCTCGTTGTCGCCGCTCCTCGCGTCCCACTCCCGAAAAAATCATCGGCACCTCAACATTGCCCACAGCATCAAGCCGTGGAAGAAGGTGGAAAAACTGAAAAACGAAACCTATCCATCGCTGTCGAAGATGGGACAACTCGACTTCCCCAAGCTCCGCCACCTCCCGACCCGAAAATCGGTAGGACCCCGAGGTCGGCCGGTCCAGGCACCCCAGGATATTCAGGAGGGTTGATTTCCCGGATCCCGAGGGACCGACGACTGCAATGTGCTCACCCTGGTCGATGTGTAAGGTGACTTCGTTCAAAGCATGGACATCCTCGGACCCCATGCGATAGGTTCGGCAGAGATCGATCAGTTCGATCACTGGGTTTCCTTGATCTCAACCTCGACGCCCGGCTTCAATTTGGCGGAACGTCTGAGGGTGACGACGGTCTCGCCCTCCGTCAGTCCCTCCACAATCTCAATCGTTCGCCAGTTTCCCAGCCCGCTGACGACCTTCCGCTCTTCCAGGACCCCGTCCACGACGACCATGACCCTACGGCCGTCAGCAACCGCGGTGGACGGTACCGTCAATACGTCCTCGCGGCGTTCGATGATCACCTCAACATCAGCCGATGTCCCGGGAAGTAACGATGAGACGACTTCGAGATCGGAGAATTCCGCTTCGATCTCAACCGTTCGATTCTGTTCGACGACATCAAGAACATAAGGAGCCACCCTGACGAGGCGGCCTTTGAAGGACTCGCCTCGACGAGAATCCACCGTGATTCGGACGTCCTGTCCAACATGAACCCGCTCGGCATCCATCTCGTCGATCGGAGCACTGATGAACAGTGAGTGTGGATTGAGAAGATCGACGACCGGGGGGATTGGAAGACCCGGTGGAGAGGGCGTGATCCACTCCCCCACCTCGGTGCTGACCTCCGCAACCACACCATCGAACGGAGCCACGATCCGAGTTTGATCGAGCTGCGTGCGAGCCAGAGCCTGACGAGCACGGGCCTGTTCGATACCCGCCCTGGAGGCACGGCACGCAGCCTCACTCCGGTCTCGTTCGGTAACGGCCCGATCCATGGCGCCCTCACTGGCAATACCCTGCCGGTGCAATCCCTCCTGACGACCCTGCTCTTTCACCGCCAGCAAAGCCGTCAAGCAAGCCTCATCCGAGCGAGCCGAGGCCGCCCGGATATCCTCGGTTGCCAGGGCCAACTGGTCTTGTTGGACTGCATCGTCCAATTTGAGGAGCAATTGGCCTGTAATTACATCGTCTCCCTCCAACACCGGGAGTTCCACCACCCTGCCCCCAAACTGGGGAGACAGGCTGGCCCGTCGCCGTGCCTTGACCGTTCCGGCCCGGGTGTTCGTTACCGTCTCTTCAACCTCACCCCTTATAACCGGGGCAACCGTCACAACGGAGACTTCGGGCGCCAGGACCGTCGCCCGAAGCACCAGGGCGGCGGCCACGAGAACGGCGACAACCATCGCCAGCTTCAGCCAAGGACTTGTTTGCTTGGCCGGCTTGAGATTTGGGCTTGGCAGCAACGATTCTGGTTCACTCATGACATAACCTCCCTCTCATCATACGCAACCGACGGAAGAACGGACTCAAAAAAAACCGCCCACCATCGAGGTGGGCGGATTAAGAACGATTGGCGCCGGATCAGGGGGTTTCGTAACCCCACTGCGAACAGTCTCCAGATTCGAAACCGTCGAGGAACAGACTGCAAGTTCCCATCCCTGTTAGATCAGTCTCAAGGAAATCCGGATCCAGACCCTGCCCTTCGGAAAGACCGGCCAGACCGTCGAGCACATCGATCTGGAGATAACTGAGAACGACCATCCCGTCAAAATACAGCTCTGCCTGGAAGGTGTTGCTGTTTGAAGTATTGTATTCGGCAACGTTCTCCCAAGTGACCACCATCCGATCGCTCAGTTGCTTCCAGCTAACCGTACCCTGAGAAGAGGGATTGAGGTCGTCATACAGCAGAGCCACCTGCTCCCGACCGAAGTGCTCACCCAGCGTTTCGGAATAATCCGTCGATGACTCACCAAAGGTGATATAGCCATTGCTGACAACATAGAAGGACCCATGCTGGGCACCATATAAACCAACAGTTGCCCCACCGCTCAATGTCACCAGTTCAGAGTCATCGTCCGACAGAGACACAACCGTGCCCCCAGTCGGATCGACGGGCAATACCGTGATCTCGGCGGCGCAACCCGAATAATAACTGCCCGACCCGTTCGGTGTGAATGTGAAAGAGTGTCCGTCGAGATCGTTGTCCGAGCTCTCGAAGATCTCGGCAAAGAAAACCGGTTCTTCAAATGTCGTGAAGGAGAAGCATGCGCCACCATTGTCGTTGGTGGAAGAATTCCCCACGTAATCGACCGCATCAATGGCGAAGAAATAAGTGGTCAGCGGGGTCAGTCCATTTACTGGGAAGCTGTGAGCAGTTGCAAAACTTCCGGAGACCGACTGATCCAAGGCGCCACAAGACGTTCCATAGCGAACAGTAGCAGCCGCATCCTCACTGGTATTGAACTGCACCCTCGCACTGTCCCATTCAATCTCGGCGGCCACAACACCCGAAATCACCGGTACTGAACAATCGATCGCCGCGGTGACGGTCTTTATCTCGCTTGAGCCTGACCCGGTGTCCTGGTCGTTGTAAATAGCAGAAAGGGTGTCACCATCCGCCACAATGAGATCGGCACCCAGGACTGCCGAACCCTGGAAATGCCCCGTCACATCACCGACGTCGGTCATCGTGACCAGAATCGAGTTCCCCGCCGCCGTTTGCAGCGTTACAGAGAACGGTCCTGTCGCATTGGCGTCGAAGACATCGATGACGGCCGTTGCCGAACAAGAATAAAGCGAAGCACCAAGAGTCACCACACCATCAGCCTCGGCACCGACCATCACGCTCTCGTCCGTCGGCAGATAATTGTGTGCCGTGACTCGGACAAGTACAGGCGTGCCCGCAGCCGGAGCATCGATATGGAAAACAGCTGTGCCGGAAGCATCGGTATAGCCGGCGCCCAGAAGAACACCGTTCTGCGACGCACCGACCAGGGCGCCCGTAACCGCTCCAGACGAAGCGTCAGTGACAACCACCGTGAAGGTGTCGGTCGCCGAGGGTGCAATCGCCGGGGGTGCACCCACGTTGATTGCCGTAGGTTGGCGAGTGAAGGGATCCAGCGTCGGATCTCCGTCGAGGTTGTACATCGGCCAGTAGTAGTTCTCGTCATCTCCCCCTTGGAGCGAGACAGAGGTCAAACCGGCATAACAGATGGCAACATTGGAATACTGACCGTCAAGATCGGGAATCTGGCTTCCGGCCATGTCGATGTCGAACAGGGCGTCAAAGTACCCGCGTTCCAACCAGTCGTCACCAACCCACTGAGTCGAGTTGGAGCCGCCCCAGTAGGAAACAAAACCCTTGTCGGCCTGGGTGACCGTCACTTCACCGAAGACATCGTCATGTGTAGCCCACTCATTGGAACTGCAGGAATGACCAATACCGATAGGATACTTGTTGATATTTGCCATGTTGGGAACATCACCCGAACCAAATGCCGGAGCGCCGGACCAACCCGAAGGCCCCGAATGTGCCGAGTACACCGTCCAGGCCCGACCGGTGTTGAGGTCATTGATCAGGTCCGTGGTGGTCGGGTTGTTGCTGTCATACCACAGGACAGCTTCGGCACTGTTGGGCGCCGGGAGCATCAGCTCCGCGATCACATCTTCGTGAGTCGACATGCTGTGGCTCTCATAGTCGTTGCCGGCCAGGTACAAAGCCCGGTTCAACCATCCAGAGTTGGCCGCCGTCGGCTGCTCGTAATGAAGGATCTTGTCCCGCATGTTGATCAGCTCGGCCGAGTCGTCGATCGGCCAGCGAGCGACCATCATATCGGGATAGAGATCGCCATCCATTTGCACGAAGGGCAAGTCTGTTCCACCGGCACCGCCACCGCTCGGAGTGTAGGTCGCCAGAACCCCTGGAGAATCACCGATCATCAGGATGTAGACCGGCGGGTTTGCACCATTGTAAAGGCCGGTGATGTAGTTTTTGATGTCGGTCGTCGTCGTACCGGTCGTATCGGTCGTTGCAACCGTGACGTTGAAACCACAGGTGGTTTTCCAGTCAACAAAGGGTTGTAAATCAGTCACGAAGGCCGGAGGCGTCACGATCAAAAACTCAACAGGAGCGTCATCGGGATACTGCCACTCGCCGAGCCGGCTGTCGTCAGGGTTGGCAAAAGTCAGGTTCAATGAACTTCGGCTAACGAATGCATCATACGCCCGACTCGAGAGTCTCTGCCGCTTGGCCATCGTCGCGGGAGAATCTCCTCCGACAAATTCAAGGTGAACCGCGACCCGTGTTGCGACCCTGAGAATTCCTGCCTCAACATCGTACTCAACCGGTGAGAACGTCAATCGAACCATCCGGTGGTCCCGCATCGTCACCGGAGATTCAACGCCGACCAGTTCATGCTCGACAACACCGGAGTAGGCGCCTTCCTTGAAACTGAAACGCCAGTCCCTGGCTTCGGGACAATCGCACTTCGGCAGCGGCAATTGAACCGGATAGAGATTCGTTGAAAAACCCTTATCGGCAAGGGCGACCTCACCCCAATCGAGGACTTGGGTCGTCACCACCACTTTTGCCTGTTCCGGAACCTCAACGAACCGCCTGAATGCTGGTAAGAGTGGCGAACCGACGTTTCCGATCTGGCCGGCCCCGGGGATCGAGACTCGGGTAAAACTCCGACCATCCTCCTGAACAGCCTCAAGCATCAGGCCCGGAACGGTCAGGTCAAACTCCAAAATAGTGATGTCCGACCGACTGATCTGGACCTCTGTCGGACTCATACTTCGGTTGGATCCAAGATCGACCCACATTTCTTCGGCGCCGGCAGCACCGATAAACATACACAAAACTGCAAGAAAAACCATAAACCGTCGCATGAAAACCTCCAATGGAATCGCCAGACCCTGACGGGCCACCGGAGATCATCCCACGGGAGAAGGAAAAGTCAATTTTGAAAACAATTCTCAGCTTCTACCCTAAGCCGAAACTCCAGGTACACTGACCCCGATGAAAAGTCGTGCTTTCTCACTTTTTCCTCTCCTCCTTCTCGCCCTCCTCTCCGGTGCTGCGGCCCTGTCCCTGGAGCTTCTGTGGGCCCGCCAGTTGACGCTGACATTTGGAAGCTCGCACTACGCTGTGACAACGACTCTCGCAGGATTTCTCTTTGGAATGGGGATTGGGAGTTTTTTCGGTGGCCGGATCGCCGACCGCGTCCGAAGACCGATTCTATGGTTGGCCGGCGCCGAGTTGGGACTGGCCTTTTTCGGGCCTCTCCTTGCGGTGGGTCTGATCCGTCTCCCGAGTATGGCGGCTGGGCTCTTACCCGAGGTCTCCATCAACGACCCTGTCGCCCTCCTTTCCCGCTTTGTTTTAGCCCTGGTCGTGATGTTGCCGGCCACTATTTTGATGGGAGCAACCTTTCCCCTGATGACCCGATCTCTTTCCGGCGGACCATCGGCCTTGCACCGAGCCTTGCCCCTTCTGTACGGCATCAATACTCTCGGTGGAGTCGTAGGGGTTGTCTTTTCGTCGTTTTTTCTTCTGCCGAATTTTGGTGTAATAGCTGTTGCAGCATCCGCAGCAGCCTTCAATGGAGGCGCTGCCGGTCTCGGTCTGTGGATAGGGTGCCGGACCGGTTCACTGCCGAAGCCCATCACGGCTCAGAAACTCAAGGTCAGGCCGGATCAAATGCTTTTCCTGCTTCTCACGGCGTTGTCCGGAGGTGCTGTCTTGGCCGGGGAGACCCTGTGGAACCGGATCCTGGGCATCGTGTTACCCAACTCAACCTTCACCTTCGCCCTTCTCCTCGCGCTCTACCTCGGAGGATTGGCAATCGGCGGCCTCGGCGCCTCCCGACTGATGCGCCGCCCAGATCCGCTGAAGCTGTGGGGCCTGTTTCAGGCTTGCGCCGGCGCATGGATCCTGCTCTCACTGGCCCTTCTGCCCAGGATTTCACCGTGGGTCCGACACATCCGCCCCGCCGACGGCTGGGGCCGGGTCTTGATGACGCCCTTGGCTGTCGGGGGCAGCCTGATTGTGCCGGCAGTCATTCTCCTTGGCGCAGCGTGGCCTCTCCTGTTGGCTGCGGGCACACCCCGAGTTGAGGACGGGGGCCGCCGAATCGGACTGATGGGTATGACCAACGCAATCGGGGCAGCGATCGGCGGAGGCATCGCCGGATGGTGGATCGTGCCCGCTTTGGGCATCGGGCGTTCGCTGATTGTCCTGGCCGCCTTCCATATCATGCTGGCCGCGGTCGCCATGGGTAGAGAGGAACGCTCGGGGACTTCCAAGGTCCTGGGCGGAGCAGCAGCCGTATTCTTATTGTTCGGACTGCTGCTCCCCTCGTTCGGCCGCATCGCCTTACCCTCAACTGTCGAAGGGGATGCTCTGTGGCACACCGTGCTCTACCGCGAAGGTCCGACCGGTACAGTCACCGTTCTCGAGGCCCCTTCCGGTGGGCAACGCTCGATGTTCGTAGACAACAGCGCCGTGATCGGCACGACCTACGATGCGCTCAAGGTCGTTCGCATGCTGGGCCTGTTGCCAACGCTTCTTCACAACCAACCCGAAGAGGTCCTTGTCATAGGCTACGGCGCCGGGGTGACAACCTCGATACTGGCCGCGTCCCCCTCGGTTCATTCCATTGATGTCCGAGAGATCATCCCTGCGGTTATTGAGGCATCTCCCCTCTTCGAGAACGTCAACCACGGCGTTCTGGGATCTCCCAAGGTCCATCTCGGTTATGGGGACGGACGGAATTTCTTGCTCCTGACCAATCAGAGCTGGGATGTGATCACCTGCGACCCGGTACATCCCCTCTATGGATCCGCTCCTCTCTATTCCCTAGAGTTCTTTCAGTTGTGCAAGAAACGGCTGAACCCGGGAGGTCAGATGTACCAGTACCTTCCGCTCCACCACATGCCGCCCGATGCCTTCCGTCAAGCAATCGGCACCTTCTCGGCGGTATTTCCTCATTCCAGGGTCGCATTCAGTCTCGGCCACGGGGTCTTGATTGGATCGGACCGGGCAATTTCCATGGACTGGAATACCTGGACCGACCGGCTCCGGGCCTTCGAAGAACCCTCCGATCTGATCGATGCGGTCCTCCAGACGCCGGCGCAGATCGCCGCGCTGATGCAGTTGCACACCCAGGGCTGCCGTTCCGTCAGCCTCTCGCCTTCCTCGTCTGATCTCGTCCCGATTCTGGAATTCTTGGAACCGGCGGCTTTCGAAAAGGATGTCTGGAAAGCCAACGCCCAGACCTTGATCGAAGCCTATCAGTCGCCCATTGGGGAGATCCGAAACATTCCGCCGCACCTCGTCCCTGATATCAAGAGGTTGATAGCCGGCAAGAGATTGCTGCTCTTCAGTCAACTTGAATGGAATGATGGGCAATTGACCGAGGCCGAAGGCTGGCTTCTCAAGGCGCTCCAGGTGGCGCCCGAAGACCCCGAAATCAACCGCTTTGCCCAGCAGGCTCGGCGAGAGGGCTGGTTGAGATAGGAAAGTACCAACATGACAGATGGGCGACCGGAGTTGTACGACGTCAGAGGCCCGCAGTTCGAAATTGTTGCGTTCCTTTGGGGGAACAGAAATTCTTCTTGACAAAATCTGTTTTTTTTTTTGGTAGCCTCTTCTCAAGAGGGGACAAGAAATGCACATCAGACAATCAAGACTGTCAGTCATCCTGGGCTTTGCCATTTCCCTTGCGACGCCTGCCGTTTCCTTTGCCATTGAGCTTCAGGTCACACCCGAAGCCGTCACACGATTGAAGAGGTTACGCCTGGAGGTGAGGTGGCCATCGTCTGGGCGGCCAGGCTGTATGGTGTAGTTCCCCATACGTCCTGGAACACCTTCTTCGCCAACGACGACGACCGCGACGGAGTGATCGTTCTCACAGGTCTCGACAAGGCAGCCCTAGCCGGGGCGCTGTGGGCAGTCGTCGATGTCAACTCAGGACCTTTCGGCGCCTACCGCCTCGGCATCCCGGACGAGCCGGCCATCGACATCACCCAGGGCGCTCAGGCTCTCGGCGGAACTTCCGAGTCCTCCCAGACCATCTCTGCCCCCGGGGGCAGAGTATCCCTTCTGCTGGTTCGCCCAGGAGTCGGGGCCTGGTATACCGAGGTCTACGACGGCACCCAGAACGATCACGATGGCGTCCAAAATCACGTCGTGACAACCAATGTCGCCCTCCTCGGGCCAGGGGGACGAGCCCCCGAGGCGCCCGCATCGACCCAGACGGGCGACCTCATCATCGGCCTGGATTCCAGGGCCATGATCGTCACGATTTTTACGGTTTCCTGAGGGGGACGACATGAAAGAAAACGGAACCATAGCCGTACTCATCTGCTTTGTCCTTCTAGGCTCATTTTCCCTTCTTGCATCAGACCATCCGACCCTAATTAGAATTTAAAGGGGACACTACCGTACTCTTGCCATCGTGTCCGGTTCCCGATACCCTTGACCTGGTACCCGTCCACGCTGCCAAGGAAGGAGGCATCTATGCCTCGAATTGGCAGAA
>JAOZPW010000418.1 GCA_029932545.1 Thermoanaerobaculales bacterium
CTCAATCCAGGCCAACAGATCGGGAAGTTGCTCAATCACGCGCGGGAGTATAGCAAATCCCGGCGGTGCGGGCTGACGCCAGAAACTGGAAACTGGCTTCCTGCTTTCAACTGTGTCGATAACTGCGTTGGCGCCTGCAATATTTCCTGAAAAGGCAGGCGAGCAGTCGTGGGACACTGATCTCGACTCAGCGAATACCTATGCTGGTGGCTCAGCATCAGTCTCCAACAGGGGTCGCCCGGCTTGGGCATTCCTCACCGAACACCTCTTTCGTCCCGCAAGGTCATTCCCGTAACTCGGTCAAGTTTCCAGTTTCCAGTTTCGGTTCAGTACCCGGGAGATCGGCCCTCCTGCCGAAACAGTTGAGGTGAAGGTCCCTACCCCATAAAAAACGCGTTCAGCTTGTTGCCGTCGAGGTCACGGAAATAGCCGGCATAAAATCCGCTGTCACCACGCGGACCGGGGGCACCTTCGTCCGTTCCGCCCAACTCCAGGGCCTTGGCATGAAGTGCATTGACCTTCTCCTGGGAGTCCACAGCCAGGGCGACCATCATGCCGTTGCCCACCGTTGCGGCGTTGCCGTCGTGGGGCTTGGTCACCGAGATCGCAGGCTGACCGGGAGAGACGGCCCATGCGACAAAACGATCCTCGATCTCCATAAACCGCCCGGCCCCGAGGACTGTGAAAAGTTCGTCGTAGAATGCCACCGCCCGCTTAAGATCATTGGTCCCCATCGTTACGTATCCGATCATCTGTCACCTCCATATCGTGTGATCCAATATACACCGGAAGGACGAATCAGAAACTCGAAACTGGACTCCTGGGTCTCAACGATCTCCCTGGAATGGAAATCCCCAGAACCCATATTTATCTTTGCAACCTCGCCAAGACACCGCATGGCCACCGACCACAACCAGATTCGGACGTCGAAGGGTTAACGTCTCACGTTCAACCACCCTTGGATCCCGCGGTGAATTGGCTTAGCGTCTCTACGCCTGCCTCAGCTTCCCGGCATTCTGTGTTGCCAGTTTCCAGTTTCCAGTTTCGAGTTTCTACGCCTCTCCCACATCGCCATCGCAGCCAGGGTCTTGGCATCTCGAATTTCACCACGGGCGACCATTTCGGAATATTCATCAACTGTCAAAGTCACAACCTCGACCACTTCATCGGCATCCGCCTCGGCCTCCGGCGCCGGCACGAGGTCTGTCGCCAGAAAGGCACGGATCAACTCATCACAGAATCCCGGCGCCGTGTAGAACTCCCCCATCTTCTCGACGGTTTGGGGCCGGTATCCGGTTTCTTCGGCGGTTTCCCTCGAAGCACACTCCGCTGGATCTTCCCCCGGGTCCAGTTTTCCGGCCGGGAGTTCCAGGAGGACTTCACCGGTCGCATATCGAAACTGACGCACGAAGAGCACCTCTCCCGCCTCGGTGACCGGCACCATGACCGCGGCCCCACGATGCCGGATCACCTCGCGTATGCTCTCGCCACCATCAGGCAACCGAACCCGATCGACTTCCAGAGTCAGGATACGACCCTCAAACACTCGCCGTCCAACGATCTTTGTTTCTTCGAATTCTGTAATGTTCATCGTTTTCTCCTCTACACTGCCGCCCTATGAAGCCTTGGCTGGCCACCTTGCTCTTGATCGGCGTCACCGCAGTGTGGGGCTGGACCTTCGTCATCGTCGGATCAGCAGTGGCAGTGTACGGCGTGATGGGTTTTCTCGCCATCCGGTTCTTGATCGCCGGCGTCGCAACCGCTGCAGTGTGGGGCCGGCACATGACCCTCCGCACTCTTCGATCAGGCGCCGCAATCGGATTGATCCTCGCCGTCGGCTACCTGCTGCAGACATGGGGACTCAAATATACGACTGCAACCAACGCCGGGCTGATCACCGGGCTCTTCGTCGTGCTGGCCCCGATCATCGACCGGGTGATCTATGGCACGCGGTTGCACGCCTCGGCCTGGGCAGCCATCGTCCTCAGCCTGATCGGCATGACCCTGCTGACCGGCCGCCTACCGACCGAACTGGCCCTGGGCGATCTCTTGGTCTTCGGCTGCGCCTTCGCCTTCGGCACCCATATTGCCGTCCTTTCCCACCACTCGACCCGCCACGAACCCGGCGCTCTGGCTACCGCCCAGATGATCGGTTTGGCGGTGATCTTCGTTTTCTTGTGGCCGTTGACCGAAGAAATCGTCGCGCCCCCGAAAGAAGTCTGGTTTGCGCTGGCCCTGACCGGTCTTGTGGCCTCGGCCCTCGCCTACGCGATTCAGACCTCCGCACAACGAGTACTCTCCACCGTCAAGACCGCTGTAGTGCTGACTCTGGAACCCGTCTTTGCCGGTCTCTTTGGGTTTCTCCTGGCAGGAGAACGCCTGGAACCCAGCCAGTTCCTCGGCGCCGCCCTGATCTTCGGCGCCGTCTTGATGTCTGAGTTCGCGCCGTTGATCGGCGGGCGCCTCGCCAGGAAGAAGGTCCTTGAGCCCCCGGGGAGTTGAGCCGCAGAACACAGAAACACAATTCTCTCGCAAAGATCGCCAAGAGCGCAAAGGAAGAAGACA
>JAOZPW010000138.1 GCA_029932545.1 Thermoanaerobaculales bacterium
ACTGGCCAAGGTCAACTCCTACCTCGATCAGGCGCATCGGGGATTCGACGAGTCGAAGAGAACCCTGAAGACGATGTTCCAGGCAATTCCGGATACCGTCGCCCTGATCGACAAGGACCTCGAGGTCGTCATGACCAACCAGAGCGAGAAGATGGCGGGGCAACCCTGTCACAAGGCCCTCTTTGGTCTGGATACTCCTTGTCTGGATTGCCGGTTGATCAAGATCTCCGAGACACGGGCCCCGGTGACCGTCGAGGCGAAGCACGGGGACAAGTTCTACGAGGTACATGCCCTTCCGGTCTTCAACGAAGATCATGAGGTCGACGGCATCATCGAATTTTTCCGGGACATTACCTACAGGAAGGTCTACGAACAGCAGTTGCAGCAGGCGGACAAACTGGCCTCTCTGGGTCAGTTGGTCAGTGGAATCGGTCATGAAATCAACAACCCCAACCAGTTCATCAGGGGCAACATCAAGATCATCAAGCAGGCACTGGACGACATTCTGCCGATCGTCGATGAATACCAAAAAGACCATCCGGACCTCAAGATCGCCAGACTCAAGTACGACTTCTTCCGTCAGCACGTCCTGACCCTGGTCGACGACATGGCCAACGGGTCGGAAAGGATCAAAAGGATCGTTCAAAGCCTGAAGTCTTTTGCTCGCAAGGATGAGGGATTGCTGGCCGAAACCGTCGACATCAACAACGTCATCGACGAGAGTGCGCGCCTGGTCCACAATCAGGTTCACAAGTTTGCTGATATTCAGTTGAATCTCGCGCCGGATCTTCCGACCTTCGAAGGTAATGCCCAGAAGTTGGAGCAGGTGATCATCAATCTGATCATCAACGCCAGTCAGGCCATGCCGGCTGATCAAAGGGGACTGATCAGAGTCTCGTCGGAGATGGACGAGGGGCACATTGTCGCTCGTGTTGTGGACAACGGTTCAGGGATGAGCCCATCCACCGCAAAAAACATCTTCGACCCGTTTTTTACGACCAAGCGGGCCCGGGGCGGAACTGGTCTGGGTTTGTCAATCGCGCATCGCATCATCGAGGAGCATCAGGGTGTTATCTCGGTCGAGAGTGTGATCGGTGAGGGGACTACGTTCACAATCAGGCTTCCGATTGAGACGGAGAATGAAGAGGTCCGACGAGAAGACAGTTGAACCGCCAAGACGCGAAGATCGCGAAGGAAGCGCTAAGAGGGAAGAGATTGAGATGTTGGAGTCACTCATGACCATGCGAAGCATTCTGATCATCGACGACGATGTGGCGGTCACCAACTACCTGATGGTTTTCCTCATGCAGAGCGAGACCTTCGAGCCGACTGTCATCAACGAAAGCCTGGAAGTGGCGCCACTGCTTGAGCAGGAGACATTCGACATCATCCTCCTCGACATGGATATGCCCAATCTCAGTGGCATCGACCTGCTCAAGATTCTCCGTGAGAACGACATCGAAACGCCGGTCATTGTTCTCAGTGGCGTCAACGACGTCGACCTTGCAGTCAAGGCGCTCAAACTCGGTGCGTTCGACTATCTGACCAAACCGGTAGACGACGAGTATCTGCTCGAAGTGATCGAAAAGGCTCTTCGCAATCGAGACCTTCGGAACAATATCAGCAGCTTACCTGATGAACTCAGCCGAGATGACCTCGCCTATGAGGAGGCCTTTTCCAGGCTTCCGACCCAGAATCCCGAGATGATTCACCTACTGCATCGGGTCGAGAAGATCGCGATGGGCAGTCAAGGCGTGTTCGTCATGGGTGGCCGGGGGACCGGCAAGGGCAAGGTCGCGGAGGCAATTCACAACGCCGGCCCCCGGAAAGAGGGGCCGTTCGTGGCTGTCAACGCCGCCGCCCATGACCCGGATCAATTCGTCGGCGATTTATTTGGTCATGCGGCCGACTGGACCGGAGAACACAAGGAGACTCTGGGCCTGGTTGACAGCGCCGAGGCCGGAACGATGTATATCTCCAATATTGAGTGCCTCTCTATGGCTGTGCAGCACCGTCTCGACCGCCTGATACGGACCGGGGAGTTCTACCGTGAGGGAACCACACAGATCCGATCGGCGGACGTCCGGATAATTGGTGGTTCAACTAAGGACCTACGGTCGGATGACTACCGCGACAGCTTTTCTCAGGATCTCCTGTATCACCTCTGGGTCAACCAGATTCTATTGCCGTTGCTCGGAGACCGGGCGGACGATATTCCGTTGCTTGCCGAGCACTATCTGAAGAGGGACGTAGCCCGTACCGGCATCGCAATCAAGGGGGTCGCTCCGGAATTGAGTTCTTTTCTGCAGACCTATGCCTTTCCGGGCAATCTGGAAGAACTCCGGGATGTCATTGCCACATGTGTTCGGAAGTACCTGACGAGTGGTAGGGTGCCGGAGGATGGTCTTCTCGGTGTGGACTCCCTCTCGAACTATCTGCGGGACAAGATCCGTGCCGGGACGCGGAACCCGGCCAGTCGGAGATTGAGAAAGTTGTCTGAAGTGATCGTGGAGCACGTCAGGTGGACTGTCGATTCTCTCAAGGGCGATCTTGGCCGTGCGGCCCACGAACTGGGGATCACTGCCGAGGAACTGGATTCCTACCTCCGGGAAGAGTAATGGGCTCAGGGGTGGAGGCTGTATGAAGCGATTCGTGGTGGCTGCAGTGGTTGCGGTCATCTGGGTTGGGGCGGTTTTGCCCCTCGGCGCCCAGGATATTGCACTTTTCGATCCTTTCAATTTCAAGTTCGAGAGCAGCCGGGTCAGATTGAATACCATGATGCGAATTGATTCATCGAGCTTGGAGACCGGTGCCGAACTGTCATTTGAAAATGATCTCGGTCTCGGTGAAAAGGAGAGTATCCCGACGGTGGCCTTCGAGTGGCAGTTCTCCACCAAGCACCGTCTGGCCGTGAGATGGCAGGATATCGACCGCGACTCCTCGACCCAGGTGCTGGAGGAAATCAGGATCGGAGACGAGATTATATCGATCGACACCGATCTCGGGTTGGGCTTCGAGGTCGATACCTGGGCAATCGATTACACCTATTACCCATGGATCAGGGATCGGTGGGCCGCAGGCTTTGGGTTTGGTGTGCGCATCATGGACATCATCACAGTCTTTACCGCCGATGGGACGGAAGTCGACGCCGACGGTTCGGTGACGGCGCCGTTGCCCTATGTCAACTTCGAGTACCGCAGGATTTTCGGAGATAAGTGGCGAATGAGGGCCGGGCTGGGCTGGCTCGCGGTCACATATCGCGACATCGATGGCAACCAGTGGATCGGGCGATTGTCGATGGAACACCAGACCTTTTCGAATGTCGGTTTTGGACTGGGTATCAATTACTCGACTCTCGATGTCGAGAGCCAGGGAGACGAGTTCAAAGGGAAGTTTGACATGGATATCGATGACATCAGCCTCTACGTGCGCGTCCATTTCTAATGAGCCTTCCCTGGAGGACGGTCGATACCGCTGAGACCGACGAGGGTTTGATGACCCTGATGCAGCGGGGAGACCGGGAATTCGTCATCAAGATGGAGTCTTTCGTTTTGATGAACAGTCGCCTCAATTTGACCGAGTTGGCGTTGGCCGGAAGTGCCTGTGCGCTGCTGGGGGCACGGCGAAGACCGAGGGTCCTGATCGGTGGGCTGGGTATGGCGTTCACTTTGAGGGCGGCTCTCGATGCTCTCCCCCCAAACGCGCAGGTGACCGTCGCCGAGATCAATCCTGTGGTCGAGCGCTGGTGTCGTGGGCCCTTGCGGGAGCTGACCGACGGCGCCGTGGAGGACCCAAGGGTCGAGATTCGAATCGGGGATGTGGCCCAAGTGATCGCCCAAGCCGCGCAGAAACAGGGAGTCTTTGATGCGATCGTATTAGACCTCTACCAGGGCACACACGATGCCGCCGACGATCCTCACGACCCGTTTTACGGCAGGAAGGCTCTGGAAACTACCAGGGAGGCCCTCAAAGACGACGGGGTCTTTGCGGTCTGGACCGAGTTTGCAGATCCGGCCTTTGAGAAGCGGTTACGAAAGGTCGGCTTCGAGTGTCGGCGCACCAGTCCCGGCAAGGGTGGACCACGGCACATCGTGTATCTGGCGACCAAAAAGACAGGTTATGATCTGGGTTAAGACGTCGCCTTTGTAGAGGGGCGCCTGGGCAAGAGCCTGACATTGGCTGACACGGCGAGAATCAGGGGGAATACCGCACCAAAACCCAGCGCCCACGCATATTCCTCTATGGGAAGGTTCAACAAAGTGGGCCCCCATAGATTTTCGTGGGTCCATTGAGAAGAAAAGTCCGGAAATGAACCTGATACAAAGAGGATGGTTGCGGCATAGAGACAGGTAAAACTCAACGCGCCAGTGACGGCCACACCCCAAAATTGCGGTTTCAAGAAAAGCAAGGCACAGCCCATAATGACCATACCTACCAGGCAGTTGGACATGGGACCGAAGTCGGCCAGAACACCTGGAATCATGATGGCGATACCTACCAGGGTGCACAAAAGGAAGTTTTTGGCAAAGACGATTCCCGCAAAGGAAGTGTCGAGTCGCTTTCGAAATGGCCACGTCGCCAAAAACCAGATCATTCCGCCATTGGCGAAAGAAAAGATCAAATCCTCGGGACCTACGAGGAAACAAGCCACACGAACCGGATTCCAATATTCGGGCACAAAAACCGGCGACGACAGAGAAAACGCCGTCGAACCCAGAGCGCCGAAAAGAAGAAGCATGCGATGTTTTTTCTCGATCAGAAAGACGACGCAAAAAACCAAAAACAGGACCAGGCTACAGGTCAAATATGGGAAATTTTCCAAGTGAACCCAATCCAAAAATGACATTGAAACTCCCTGAAGTTTGTGTCGTTTTACCCTATTCTCGGCGCCGGTGGAACGGACTTGATCCATCTGATGGTTTTGATTTTGGCGGTCGCACCCCATCTGAGCAACAAAGGCAGCAGCAGTAAGGTGAATGCCCAGCAGGCCAGAACGCCGATGAAAATTGATTGGCCCAGGGAATTGACGACCGGGTGGGATGACCACATCAGGCATGCAAATCCAATGGCCGTGGATGCCGTGGTCAAGGTGATGGCGGGACCGATCTCGTCCAGCACCTCTGGGATAGGCGCGCCGTTGGGTGGTCGCGTCTGGGAAATCAGGTGGACAGCATCGTCGATTCCCACGCCAACAACGATAGCAGCAAAAGCGATTGCCGTCGGGGTGACGGGAATCTTCAGAAAAACGATGGCGGCCATCATGGCAGGAAGTGCACCTACAACGGGCACGAAACTCAAGATTGTGGCGGAAAAACTCCGAAAACACAGCCACACCGTCCCAAGTACCAAGATGAGCGAAATCCAGGCAATCTTGAAAAACAGGCTTTTGACCATCTGTTGGATGGTGGCCAAAATGTGCGCCGTTCCGGCAACGGTGACCTCTGTACCGGGAGGCAAAGCAAAATTAGCCAGCTCCCTATCCACAGCCTGAGCTGGAAGGTTCGAAAAAGATCCGTGGTCCGCATTGTTGGTACTCGGCCAGAGCGTGATTTGAAATCGGACGCGATTTTCCGATATCTCCATCAATCTATTGGCTTCCGGAAGCAGCCGGCTGAGTTCCCGCGGATCCGTGGGAAGGGACACCACCCGTTCGAGGATGTCCAGGTACCGGTGATGCTCTTCTCGTGATTTGATTTTGTAGTGTTTCAAGAGTAAAAAAAAGGTCGCCCTATCGATGGTCACATCGGTGGATGCATTGCTGTCCTCGATGGTGCTTTCATAGGGTAAGAAATTGGATGGGGTTTCAAATAGGACCAGTTCCCCAGCCCTGACCTTGTCGGCGAAAAACAGATCCAGCTTCTTTAGTGCTTCAGAGGCGGAGTCCAGATCCGGTGCGTCCAGGTGGACTTGAAACGTGGATGTCAAGGCTGTGGCCGATTGCGTTTCGATCTCTTGGGTAGCATCCAGGGCCGGCAGGTCCTGAGCAAAAAAATCGGACAAATCCATGTGGAATTGAAACCGCATGGCCCACGGCACACACACGCCCAACGCGACGACTCCTGCAACGAAACACCATCGTTGGTGCCTTGAGAAGAACGAAAAAAACTCCGATGGCAGCAAGTGGATGGTTCCAGTGCCTTTTATTCCGTCTGTGGGAATCAAAATTCGGACAAATGCAGGAAACAGGACATAGGTCGTGACCAATGTGACCACAAGACCGATGGAGGTGAGCAAACCAAACTGAATCAGGGCTTCTTTCGCGGTAAAAAACAAGGCCAAAAAGGCCGCTGCAGTTGACAGGATTCCGGCCAAGAGCGGTCGTGCGCAGGTACACAGCGTCAATCCCACGGCCTCCCTTGGCGTATGGGACCCCAGGGAGCGCACCAGGCGGCCCGTGAGATGGACGGCGACGTCCAAACCCAAACCCAAGACGATGGCCACAAAACCGATGGTGATGAAATAGATGGGATTGAAAACTGCGCGTGCTATATCCAGGAGCACAACCATGGAAACCAAAAGAGGCAGAAAGCAAATCAGAACCAATGGGATGCGGCGCAACGCCACCCACAGCAATAACAGCAACAGGCCCGTGGCCAACAACGTGATCTGAATCATCTCCCGTTGAAGAACTTGGGTGCTCTGGGCCGTCATTGCATGAAGGCCGGCAAATTGGATGTTGACCTGGTCTTGAATGCCCATGTCCCGAGCCGTGTGCGCACAGACCGTTTCCAACCTGGACATAAGATCCAGACAGTAATGGCTGTCTTCAGCAGACCCACGAGGTTTCAGAGCAATCAGAGAAAGATCAGACTGGGTGGTACCTTGATCCAGGAGCACCTGGGCCGCTTTTCCAACCCTGGCTTCCAGATAGGGTCGCACCAAGGCAAATACCCCCAGTACATCGATCCCCACGACTTCCCGCGGTTCGGGACTTACCGGGGACACCAACTTGAGTCTGCTCGAGTGAATCTGGCGCTCCATGTTGGCCGGGTGCAACCTGGACAAGAAGGCCCGATAGGCTGATGGCTCCTGATTGAGCAGGGCTGCCTTGAGTTGCGCCGCCGCAACATCTGGATTTCCTGTGTGGAGAAACTGGTTGGACAGGAGGGATAGGTCATCGAATGTGCCGAGGTGCTCCCGCAGTCTCTCCCGGAACGCATGCAGCAGTTCTCGATCGAGGGCCTTTGAGGTCAGGGTAATGAAGAGCGGGTTGCTCTCTCCAAAACAGGATTTGCCCTGCGCAAATGCTGCTGACGAGGGGTCATCGGTGTCGATAAGCCTGGAAAAATCCGCATCGATGCGTAGTCCTCGGATCCAAGGCAGAGACAAGACCATCAAAATGCTCACGGCAACCAGGATCAACTGAGCATGGTCGTAGCTCAGCACAGCCAGTCGATACAGCCTGTTGCCCTTCGTCCGGTGGTCTTGACTGGCGTTGTCGCGGAGTTGCTCGGTGGAATTGATCCCCATGATCTTCCCATACTCTAACCTAAGCGGTCTAAACCAAGCAAGATTCGAGGGTTAAGATCCTATCGCCGAGAGTTCCCGGCGAAGCCGAACGATGAACCGGGCGCCGCCCTGAACGCGGTTTTCAGCCGAGACTGTGCCGCCGTAGCCTTCGACGATGGCCTTGACGATCGCCAGGCCCAAGCCCATATGCCCTCGGCCCGGATCTGTGCCGGGTCGATAGGAGAAGAACCGACTGAAAATGCGGTTGAGGTGCTCCGGCGGGATGCCGGGGCCGTCGTCTGAGATGCCGACCTCGGCCCACTCATCGACAACCTCCATCGTTACGTTGACCTGCCGGTCTGCCGGCGTGAAGCTGACGGCGTTGGCCAGGAGATTTTCGAAGACCTGAAGCAAGCGGTCCCCAGAGGCCCAAATCCAGACGTCCTGGGTCTCCAAGTCCAGCTTGATCACCGGGCCCCGATCAGGTTGACGTCTTCTGAAGGCTTCTTGAATGCCTTCGAGGAGAGTGCCCAGGGGAACCTGCTCGCGGTCTTCCCGATCGATCAGCATTTCGATGCGGGAAATCTCCTGCGCACCTGAAAGAAGTCTTTCGAGGCGAGCGACATCCGTCTGAATATTTTCAAGCATCCTGTGCCGAATTTTTGGGTCAGTCTCATCAAGGGCGACCTCGGTCGTTGCCCGGATTGAGGCCAGAGGGTTCTTGAACTCGTGGGACAGATCCGATGCCAGGCTCTCCGTTGCGCTGAGGTGGTCTTCGAGGCGCCGGGTCAGCTCCGCAAGGGCCCGTTCGAGATCCCCGATCTCGTCCTTCCGTTGTCCAGCCTCGAAGCCGCCGGTCAGACGTCCCCGCCGGTCGAGGATCTCTTCGGAGCGTCGCCGAAGTTGGGCCAGGGGCCGGGCGATCGTCAGTCCCAGCAACAGGGACAGGGCGCCCGCGACCACCAAACTGATCAGCACCACCCGGGCGATGTCCAGGCGCACGTCATAGAGAGTTTTCATCACCCTCCAGGTGGTCTGGGAGACCAAAACCGTGCCGACGACCGTATCGTCGATACGGATCGGGATGGCGATATGAAGTTCGACGGTGTCGCGGCCGGCGGTTGGCCGGATCAAGGTTGTGGCGCCGTAGCGGCCCTCGAGAGCTCCCTGGATTGCCGAACGGGGCAACTCGTCGAATGGTTGGGCCGGCGCGCTATTCGGGGGACTCTGGCCTGTCAGCAACCGGGTCATTCGAACCGGGAGCATGAAGATCCTGTAGAGGGGATGTTCCCTGTCGGAACTGCCGGCGGTCTCGACCGAAGGCTCATCGGGTGCTCGACGAGGTCCCAGTGCGGAGGAGTCCGCGATCACCTTGCCGTCATGGTCGACCACCCGGAGTCTGGCGATATGGCGCATGCCCAGGTGGAGAAGAATGTTATGGGCGTCGCTGCTTTCGAGGTGGCCGGTTGCCTCCAAGGCAGCCGCCAGAATGCGGCCTTCCTGGCCCATCGTTCGCTCCTGGGCCTCAAGCAGGTGGCGTTCGTAGGTGTCCAGCAGCAGGACCCCAGTCGCGGGGAGGAAAACAAGCAGAAGATTGAAGGCCAGCAGTCGGATGGAAATGCTCGATAAGAAACGCAGAATCTTGCTGCGTGTCATCAGCCCTCCGACCAACTCTCGGCGCTTTCCTGGTAGCGGTAGCCCAAGCCGTAGACTGTCTGGACCGCGTCGAAGCCGGGCTCGAGGGCCTGGAATTTCTTGCGCAGTCTTTTGATGTGGCTGTCGATCGTACGGTCGGATACGAAGGTGTCGTGGGGATAGCCTTCGTCCATCAACTGTTGGCGGGTCTTGACATGCCCAGGCCGTCGGGCCAGAGAACACAGGATCAGGAACTCCGTCACCGTCAATACCACCGGGTTCCCATTCCATGTGGCGAGATACCGTTGAAGGTCAAGTTCCAGTGGGCCGACGACGACCATGTCCTGGGCAGGCGTTGCCGGAGCCCCGGCGAGGGCCATTCTTCGAAAGAGTACCTTGACTCTGGCCAGGAGTTCGCGCATGGAAAAGGGCTTGCAGAGATAGTCGTCGGCGCCCAGTTCGAGTCCCAGTACCTTGTCGAACTCCTCGTCCTTCGAGGTCAGGAAGATGATCGGGAGTGTCTCAGATCGTGTCCGCAGCCGCCGGCACAATTCCAGGCCGTCCATCCGGGGCATCAGGATATCGAGAATGGCCAGGTCGGGCATCGAACCGTGTTCGAAAGCATCCCATGCCTCGGCGCCGTCCGAGAACCTCCGAACCCGGTAGCCTTCGCGCTCCAGGGCCCTCCCAACGCTTTCCAAAACCCCGGCTTCATCATCAACCACGGCAACCGTACCTTCAGTGGCGTCATGCATAGGTAGAGTTTAACCCGGCGGAGCCGGGTTCAGGGATCAGGGGATAGGG
>JAOZPW010000006.1 GCA_029932545.1 Thermoanaerobaculales bacterium
CTCTAGCCCCAACAATGCGCGCAGCGCATCATAGGAGCCTGTAGGGCAGAGGCCGAGGATCAACTCAACTCTGCAGTCGCTTCGGCGGCCTATGCCCTACATGCTCCTAGAGAGCCACGATAACCTCGAAGAAGCTGCGATATCCGAGGTATTTTCCAATACAAGGCGGTCTGCGGCTTGACAGTGGCCGGAAAACCCGCTCACAATGGTGAAGCAGCAGAGAAGTGCAAAATTTTTTGGAGGTAATTGGAATGAATAAGACTGAAATGGCCCAGAAACTCGCGAAGAAAGCTGAATTGACTCAAGGTCAGGCGGCTGAAATCCTCGAGATCGTCTTTTCGGCGCATCCGCGTAAGGGTTTGATCGCGATTGCCCTGGATGCCGGCGACAAGGTTACCCTGCCTGGTTTCGGCACATTTTCGACCAAGCATCGCGGTGAGCGTCAGGGCCGGAATCCGGCCACCGGGAAGACGATCACTATTAAGGCGAAGAACTACGTACACTTCAAGCCGGGCAAAACCCTGCGCGAGCGCGTCGAGAAGTAAGAATTCATTCGTTTGAAGCAGGCGTTTGGCCGGTTCCTGCCGGCTGAAGCAGAAAAGGCGAAGCCCTTTGGCTTCGCCTTTATTTTTCTCATTTAAAGACCCTTCATTCCCGATGTGCGCAGCGCATTATAGGAGCCTGTGGGGCAGAGGCCGAGGATCAACTCAATTCTACAGTCGCTTCGGCGGCCTATGCCCTACAGGCGCCTGCACCTACCGGAAGGAGTAGCGCTTGGTTACGGTTGCGTGGGTCTTGATCTTCACGCCGTCTTTGGTTCCCGGCTTGAAGAGGTATTTCTTTACGGCATCGGTGACTGCCTCCGGAATCCCAAAGCCGGTTTCGTCTGCGCGGAGTACCTTGACCGACACGACATGGCCGGAGGCATCCACCGTGGCCTGCACGATGACCATGCCCTGTCGCCGGGCTCGTTTGGCTGTGCTGGGCCATTTGACCGCCTCTTCCTTGATAATTGCCGCGAGAGTATCGACATCAGAAGGTTCGACGAACTGGTTCTCCGTCACAGTGACGGGCGCAGGCGTCGGCTTGAGAACCTCAGGGGTGATCGTTGGTTGAGCTTCAGCCGCTGCTGTGGTGGGAGTCTTGGGCTCTGCCGCTGCCAATTCCTGCTGCGCCTTGGCTTCAGCTTCTTTCTGGGCGTCGGCTTCAGCCTGCAGTCGCTCGCGTTCCAGGGCGGCCTCCTGCTGGCGCTGTTTCTCTTTCTCGGCCTCGATCTGTCGTTGGAGTTCTTCTTTGGCCTGCTTTTTCTCGGCTTGAGATATCGTGCGCCTTTGGCTGTCCTGAAGTTTCTTCTGAAGGTCTTCAATGCGCTGTTGACTCTGCTCCAACTCGCCTCGAATCTTGGCCTCCTGCTCCTGCATTTTCTCGTCGACAAGTCGGGTAGCCAGTACTCTGATTCTTTCTTCTTGGGCGGCCCGCTGTGCCGTGATCTCTTCCGCGGTCAACACCGGTTCCTTTTGCCCTGACCCGCGGAACGCCCAGAATCCGATCAGGCTCAGGATGACGACCAACGCAGCTGCCAAGCCGAGGTAAAAGCCTTTACTTTGCGCAGGTTTGGCTGTTCCGGTGGCCTCAATAGGCTCCTCCTCCGGTTCCGGTTTCAGGTAGGGTTGCACATCGACCTGGGCTTCGGCCCGGCGGTCCAATTCATCCTGCTCGATGTCGGATCGGAACAAACGGTCCATGAACAAGGCGAGGTTGAAGGTCGTCGGGCTGTAGTTGCCGCCGTAGAGCAGCTTGTCCAGCTGCTTTTTGAAATCAGCGGCCGAACTGAACCGGTTCTCGGGGAGGGCGGCCAGGGATCGTGTCAGAAGGGCCTTGATGTCATCAGGAATCGGCTCCTCGTCATAGGCCATTTCGGCGTTGTCGATTGCTGCCGTCCGAGCCTCTGGGTCAGAAGGAAGGGTTGAATTTGTCAGAAGCTGGAACAAGATGGCGCCCAGAGAGTAGACGTCTCCCTTCTTTCCCGCCGTGCGGTTGACCAGGACCTCCGGTGCCAAATAGGGCTTGACCTTTTCAGCAACCTCAGGCTGATCAAGCAGTCCGAGGAGGCTCTCCCCGACACCGAAGCCGGAGATAATTCCTTCGCCATCGTTGGTGACCACGACCATCCCGGGGTGAAGGAACCCATGGGCCAGAGCCTGGCCACCGCTTTCCAGGACGAGACCGGAGGAAAGGCCGAGGGCCAACTTTTCCATAATCAGAAGGGCATTATCGACCGGTACCGGGAACCCCTCTTCCTTGACCTTTTCAAACAGGAGGCTGAGCGGTTGACTTGCGTTGTAGTCAAAAGCCATCGCGGGGACGCCGTTTTCGGTGTGGTATGTCACTCCTGCCGCGACGTTGGCTGCCTGAAGGAGATCGCTGACCTTTCGAGCCATTTCGAAGGTGTCGTTGACCTCAGCTGAGGACATGCCCTTGGCGTCAAACAAACGCAACCAAACGGTTCGTTTGACCCCGTTGGCGTCAAATTCCCCGGCCCGGTAAAGATGACCAAGTTCGTCCGTCAGGATTTCCTTGAAGAGAATGAACTGTCCGAAAGTACGGTAAGCCTCACCCATGATCCCCGCCTCCTTGGCTGCATGTTGACAACCGCTGTCAAGCTACCACCGGCATGGGGGGATGGTCAATGACGGGAGCGCTTCCGTTTGGCTACGGCCCGGTTGTGATCCTTGAGCGTCGAAGAAAAGATGTGCCCCCCGGAATCATCGGCGACAAAGTACAAGAGCTTGTGAACTTCCGGATTGAGGGCTGCCCGCAAGGCTGCACGTCCAGGATTATTGATCGGGCCGGGGGGCAAGCCGGGGTACCGATAGGTGTTGTAGGGGTCATCAACATTCCAGTGAATTCTCAGCAGGCGACCGGTCCACTCGCCCCGCCGCTTGAGTGCAAAGACGACCGTCGGATCGCACTGGAGGAGCATGCCTCGCCGCAAACGGTTCACAAAAACACCGGCGACTCGCCGTCGCTCTTCAGGAACGGAGGTCTCCGCCTCAACCAGTGATGCCAAAGTGACGATGTCTAATGTGGTCATGGAGGATTGAATGTTGTTGGGCTGTTCCTCTGCCCACACCGTTCGGAATCTATCGGTCATGATGCGGGCGACAGCTGGAGCGGTAATGCCGGTGGAGTAGGCGTAGGTATCCGGAAAGAGAAAGCCCTCGAGTGACGAAGCGTCAGGAGCGAGATCGGCAACAAGTCCTGATTCGGCAACAACTGACAACCAGTCTTCGATGTCGGCGACCCCGGCCTTTTCGAGGACTGCTTGAATTTCTTCACTGCTCATGCCTTCGATAACAGTCAACTTGAACTGTTTGACTCGACCCCGGAGCAACATCTCAAGAACATCGACCGGCCGACTCGAGGCGGGAATGATGTAGGTTCCCCACTGCATCTCACGGCCCCGTGCCGGACCCTCGAGATAGATGCGGCCGGCAGGTACTGACGTCAGGATTCCCGCGTCGGCCAGTTGGTGGAGGATTGTGGTCGAAGCGGCCCCCGGCTGAACCACGAGTGTTGTTTCCGGCGTATGGGTCGGCGTCCAGAGTCTATTGTGCCACCACAGACCTGAGCCTGCCAGGAGAAGGCCGGCGGTCAAAAGAAGGACAGCCGTCCAACGAATAACACGGGGCAAGGTCATCGCCTTCGTCCGATCATCGTCAACAGGGGCCCGACCGGGCCCCCAGGGCCGCGAGGTAGTCTTCAAGGATAATTTGGGCCGCAAGGTCATCAACGGGGGCGCTGCGGGGCCGGCCAATGTCTCGGGCTCGGGTCCTTGCGCCGTGAGTCGACAGGAATTCCGGCTGAAGGGCTACGTTCGAACCACGATCGGCCAGAGCCTCAGCCAGGGCCCGGGTCCGTCGACATGCCGGGGTTTCTTCACCATCTTCAGAGGTCGGCAGCCCGAGAATGATCTTCGTGACACCCCGTTTTTGAGCTTCGGTTTTCAACCATGCAGCTGTTTCGTCGATACCGCGATAGGGATGGATTCCAACGGGGATCACCAAACCGTTACCGTCATCTCCCAATGCCAGGCCGAATCGCCGGCCACCGGGATCTACTCCCAGGTATTTCAAGACTTGCGCCGGTCGGAAATGCCGAGACGATGGACCATCTCGTTGAAGGTCGTGGGGCTGAGCTTCAAGAGACGTGCAGCCTTTCTTTGAACGCCGTCGCTCCTCTCGAGGGCCCGCCGGATCAATTGGATTTGAAAACCGGCAACGGCCGCACGGAAATCAAGGCCGCCTGGAGGGAGAGAAGCAGAGATTCTTGGCAGATCGGGATCAGACCGAACGGTTTTTGGAAGGGTTTCTGAGTCGATCCGGTTCCCTTGGCTTAAGACAACCGCCCGTTCGATCGCATTTTCCAACTCTCTGACGTTGCCAGGCCAGGCATAGTCGGTCAACAAGTCCATGGCTTCCGTCGTGAAATCCAAGACCTGTCTCTGGTTTTCCTCTGCGTAGACTTGAAGGAAGTGGGTTGCAAGAATCGGAATGTCTTCAGGACGTTCCCTCAAGGGCGGCATTTCGATCGAAATGACATTGAGTCTGTAGTAAAGGTCCTCACGAAATCGTCCCTGCCGAACCCCTTCCAATAAATCGGAGTTGGTTGCGGTCACGATACGGACATCGACCGGGAAGGACTCCACGCCACCAACCCTCCGGATCTCCCTTTCCTGAATGACCCGCAGGAGTTTGGTCTGAGTTTCAAGCGTTATGGTTCCTACTTCGTCAAGAAACAGGGTGCCCTCGTGTGCAGCCTCGAACAGGCCTTTCCGGGAGGCGATGGCGCCCGTGAAGGCGCCCTTGACATGTCCGAACAGAGTGGACTCCAATAGATCCACCGGAATGGCCGATGTGTGGACCGGAATGAATGGTCCTTCCTGTCGGGGGCTGAGCCGGTGAATTGCGCGGGCCGCCAATTCCTTACCGGTCCCACTCTCGCCGGTGACCAGGATGTTGGATCGTGCCGGTGCCGCACGTCGAATCAACTCGAACACTTCTTCCATTCGCCGGCTGGTTCCGATGATCTCGCCGATTCCGTCCAGGCGGTTCCGGAGCAGCCGATTCTCGCGTTCAAGCTGGCGGCGCTCGGCGGCACGTCGAACCAGGTGGAGAACAACCTCGTTCTTGAAGGGCTTGGGGACGTAGTGAAAGGCCCCTTCGCGCATCGCCTGAATTGCAGACTCGACGGACGAGTGTGCCGTGATGACGATCACCGGAAGGTCGGGGACCAAATTTGTGATTTCCGGCAACAGGTCCAAGCCGTTTCGGTCGGGGAGCATAAGATCGAGAAGAACGACATCGATGTCCTCCTCGGCCAACACCGTCAAACCCTGAGCTGCGGTCATGGCCGAATGGACTTCAAACCCCTCGTTCCCCAACAGAGTGCTGAGCACATCCTGGAGAACAGGTTCATCGTCGATTACGAGGATGCTGGAGGCTGTCTGCATGGTTGCAACCTGATCGTGGCCCTCGTGCCCCCTTGAGGAAGGTCTTCGAGCCACACTTTCCCACCGATTTGAGTGATCATATCACGGGTGATGGCGAGGCCCAGCCCTGTGCCACCTCGTTCGGTCTTGGTTGTGACGAACGCCTGAAAAACCTTGTCCCGAATATCAAGAGGTACGCCCGGACCGGTATCGTCGATCGTGGCCACGGCGTTCTCGTGGTCTTCGGTCACCCGAATGGTGATGGGGCCTCCTTGTGGGGAGGCCTCCACGGCATTCCGGACCAGATTGGCAATGGCCAGATCAATTGCACCTGGCGAGCCCCAGACCATGATCGGGTCATTCGGTGTCTCGATCGTCAGGGTATCTTCAGCCTCAATGGACTTGATGGCCTCGTGGGCAGCCTTAAAAACCGCCTCTCCAAGATCCATGGGCCCTCTCTCCCCGCCACCACCTCGAAACAACTCACGGAGGTTGGCGACGATTCGGGAGACCCGGAAACTTTGGTTGACCAGTTTGTCCATCAGGGAAGATCGGGGATCGTCGGGGGGCGTCATGTCGCCCAGCATCTGGGCATAGGAGGCGATACCGGTCAGCGGTGTGTTGATCTCATGAGCCAAACCTGCGGTCAATCTCCCCAGGGCGGCGAGGCGCTCTTGCTCTCGGACGCGATCCTGGAGATCTCGAAGCTCGGTGACGTTTTGTGTGACCACGACCCGACCGTTAAAACTCCCGGTGTCCAACTCCAGAACCGACACCGCCAGAATCAGGCGAATGACCGGTTCGGTCAAGGTCTGCGCTTCGGCATTGACGGCGTGGAGCGGGAGTTGGGTCTGCCAGGTTTTTGGTAGTACGAGAAAGGTCCCCAGGCTGTTGCCGACCAGGTCTCGGGCCAGGAGCCCGAAGATCTCGGCTGCACCGCTGTTGGCCGACAAAATCCGTCCCTTGGCATCGCACACCAGGATGCCGGCCGCAGAAGATTCGATGATTCTCTGGGTGTTCGCGTGGAGGATTCGGTACTCCTCGGCCCGGCGGCGGAGTTCGTCCAGACGCCGGGCGTTCTCGAGACCAAGGGCTGCCTGGGCGGCAAATGCCGACACAACGCCTCCCGCTTCGGATCCCAGGGGGGCGAAGCCTCGGCGAAGGCCGATATAGAGCATTCCGTGTGTCGTTCCGCCGCGCTCCAGTGGAATTTTCTGGGTAAAGCCCAGGCTCGAGAGTCCCTGCTCCTCCTCATGAGGGAATGGCTGATCCCCGATATCCGAGGCCAGACGCAGTGGTAGATGATCGTGGTCCTGAGGGAAAACTCGACGGAAATCGCCGGGATCGGTCTTCAAATAAGCCGCGACAGGATTGATATCCAGTCCGCTGACCAGGATTTCGCCCAGGGTTGCCAGAAGAGCACGCGGATCCTCCGCCGTCGCCAGATCCCGGGTCGAATGGGTCAGGAGCCATCGGGGAGTTGGACGTCCGTGATGCAGCCACAGGTCGAGGAAAGGTTCCACACGCATTCGGACGGGCTTGAGCAGGAGGACCAACACAATTCCGGTAGCAAAAGCCAGGAGATTTCGGATGTTACCGAGACCGCCGGCATAGGTCTGAAGAATAAAATTGGTGAACGAAAAAACGAAGCCCCCAATGGCGACGACCAGGGTTGCCGAGACCAGATCGCGGGAGATCGGTTCGAGATCCCAGAGTCTGTACTCGGTCAGGGCGGCCAGAAACCCCAATGGAATGGCGGCAAGGGGCAGCACGGCCAGCCACGAGAACGGTTCGAACGTGATGCCGAGCCAACCGGGTATGGAGACAAGGAAAACCAGCGATATCAGGCCAACGAAAAGTCCGAGGCCCACCCACTCGATCTGACGCCGATCCCGTTCCTGGTCCTGTGCCTTCCACCAACGCCTGACCTGAACGACAATTCCAAAGACCAACGAGGCGGTAAAGAGGCCCCGAAGGCCGCTGAGCGTCACCGGCCACCAGGCTTGAAGGTCGGGAATCAGGGGCGTCAGACCAGCCCAGACTACACCAAGGGTTGTGACGGTATCCCAGAGGGCCATTCGTCGGCGTTGATTGGGAAAAATTGCAAAAAACCTAATCAAGAGGAAAGGCATGGCCGCACCGGCGGCTCGATGGAGTACGGCCAGGCCGACTGCTGTGGCGGCCGTCCGGTAGGGAATAGCGCCAACGAGGAGGGAGGCGGAGGCCAGAAGAAGAAAGGTCAAGGCTTCCCGCCGTCGCGTGGTAAAGGCCGCGATTGCTGCGCAGGCCAGGCCGAACGCGCCAACGGCAGACCGTGCGAGATAGACGTCCTGGATACGTGGTGGCGGTGGTCGAAAGATTGGGGTTTTGACCGTGCCTCCGGGTTGCCGGACGGTCAAGACATGGTCGAACCCGGAAGCCAGCGAGAACAGGGGGTTCTTAAAGCTGTCAACAGAAACCCCGTCAATCGCCGTGATCAAGTCACCCCGAACCAAGCCCGCAAGATCTCCCGTGGATCGTTTGGTGACCTCATCGACGTGAAGCCCGCCCTCAACCCAGGTTACGGCAAAGTCAACCTGATAGAAGCTCTGAACCGTCCGGATCAACGATGTACCGGCAACCAGGACGGTACAGATCGTAATGGCGGCACATAGCAGGCGATTGATCCGCATAGTTATTCGGCTGAGTTCTCCAGCCAGGTAGTTTGATAGGTGGCGCCCAGAGGGACCATACACAGGAATCGGACGGGCTCTTCCCCACGGTTCTCATACCAATGGGTGGTTCCGGCGGGAATGAAAACGCAGTCGCCCGCCTTGACGACATGAACGTCGCTGTCGAGTCCCAGTGTCATCTCTCCTTCGAGGACAACCTGCTCGTGTTCGATGGTGTCATGGCTGTGACAGGGGATTCGGCCGCCGGGCATCAACGTGAATCGCCGGGTGGCGAAGTGCGGAACGTTGTCATCGGGGCCGAGTAAAATCTGAATTGAGGCCCCCCGAGATCGTTCGACCTCACGCGTCGCGGCCTCATCCATGGAACGGAATACGGGTGGTGTTGTGGCAGTCATCGATTCTCCAGAATCAATCATACCGCCAGACAGGTAAACCGGTACTTTTTCCCAGTTTCGGAAAAGGTCGGGTGAACCCGACCTTCTTACCGGTTTTCGTTGCGAGGGGTGGAAGACGCGGTGAGATTCGACGTTTTCGCAGATTGAGCGAGTGAGGCGTACTTACGGTACGTTGATCGAGCGAATTCAAGAAAGCGTTGAAGATTGCTGCGTATTTCGTGCCGCAGTAGATAACTGGTGAGAAGGCCGGGTTAAGATCCAATTGTGTTGGAACGACTCCAGGTCCGGAGCCTTGGCATTATCGAGAACGTCGAGGTGAATTTTGGTCCAGGCTTTTCGGCCCTTACGGGGGAGACCGGGGCCGGCAAAAGCCTGCTCGTTGAGAGTCTTGAACTGATCGCGGGGGGGCGGGCGAGTGCTGAACTCATTCGGTCAGGAGATGAAAAGCTGGTTGTGGAAGCCTGGTTCGACCGACCGGCCTCTGAGTGTCTTCAAGCAGAGTTCGATGACCTGGGGGTCCCAACCGCTGATGAAATCGTCATCCGGCGGGAAGTCACCGCGGCGGGACGAAGTCGATGCTGGGTCAACGACACGGCAGTCACGGTCGGCGGACTCCAGCGGGTAGCTTCTCACTTGTTGGCGATTCATGGTCAGCATGAGCACTATGGTCTGGCTGAAGGTGACACCCAGCGTCGACTGGTTGACACCTTCGGAGACCTCGGCGCCGAGGCCTCTGGAGTTCACGGTCTCTGGCAACGGTGGATCGAGGCTTCCGGGGAGGTCCGGCGCCTGGAAACGGCCCGGGAACGCCGTCGTGACCGCATGGATACGATTCTCTTTCAGGAAGGGGAAATCGATGCCCTGGCGCCGACGATCGGAGAAGACGACACGCTTCGGGGCCGGCGGTTGCAGCTCCGGCATATCGCCAGACTCCAGGCATTGACCTCCGACCTTGTAGACGGTCTTGGAGACCGGGAGGGCGCCGTCGTGGAAGAGTTGGGCCGGGCGGAACGGAGTGTGGCCCAGATCGCCGAGTGCGGTGTCGACGTCGAGGAACTTCTGCGCCTGGTGACGGAAGCCAGGGTAATCAGCGAGGAGGCCCTCCGAGAGGTTCGGGTGCTGGGTGGAGATCTCCGAGAGGATCCGGCCGAATTGGATGGGATCGAAAGTCGGTTGCACCTCCTGGAAACGATGATGCTCAAATATGGCGGGACGCTGGAAGAGGTTCTGGACCACCGCGAACGCCTGCGGGCAGAAAGAGCCGAACTCCTCAAGGTCGAAGATCGGCTGGAGAGCGCCCGGAAAAATGCCGCCGCTGCCCTTGAGGCATACGATAAAGCGGCCGCCTGTCTGCAGAGTGAAAGAGAGGAAACCTCACGAGCCATGGCGGTCGAAATCAGCCGGGTTCTCGAACGAATGGACATGGTGGGGACGTTGCTCAACTTCCATTGGGCGGCCCGCTCCGAGGAAAAGAGCCCTCTCAAAAGGGATGGATTGCCGGTGGCGTTTGGAGCAGACGGTGTTGAAGAGGTGGAATTGTTGTTGGCAGCCAACCAGGGTGAGGATCTCAGGCCGATGGCCCGGATCGCCTCCGGCGGTGAGCTCTCCCGTCTCCATCTCGCCATTCGAACAGTGCTCCGGCAACGTGGTCCGTCTCAAGGCCTGACGCTGTTATTCGATGAGGTTGACAGTGGGCTGGGTGGGGTAACGGCTGCCGCCCTGGCCGCTCTCCTTGCTGAACTGGCCTTCCACGACCAGGTCTTGGTGGTCACCCACCTTGCTCAGGTCGCGGGACGGGCCGATGCACAATTCAAGGTGAAAAAGACGGTCACCAAGGGCCGGACGACAACAACGGTCACGGCAGTAGAGGGAGAGGCTCGAAACAGAGAAGTAGCTCGAATGGTGGCGGGGGAGGCAGTGACCGACGCCACCCGTTCTCATGCTGCTGAGTTGCTGTCGCCAACCCGGCTGAGCCGGAACCCAAAATGATCATCCTCCCCTTTCACCGGAAGGATGATCTCGCAGCGGCAGCGCCCCAGGTCGAACGGTGCCTTGCCGAGGCGGGCGTTGTGCTCCTGCCGACTGAGACCTTCTACGGCCTGGCGTGCAATCCGTACCTCGAGGAGGCTGTCAGCAGGGTGTTTGACCTCAAGGGTCGCCCCAGGGATATGCGCCTTCCAGTGTTGGCCGCGGATTGGGCTCAGGTGGATCGGTTGACGGTTGTTCCCGAGGGTTGGAGGGACTGCCTCGTGGATTTATGGCCAGGGGCTCTGACAGCGGTCTTGCCTGTTCGTCGATCTTTTCTCTCGTTGGGGGCTACGGTGGCCGTTCGGATCCCGGGCCATGAATTGTTGCGACAACTTCTGGCCGTGACCGGGCCGCTGACCGGGACATCGGCCAATCGTCATGGTGATCAACCAACCATCGACCTTGGGGGCGCCATGAGGTCGTTGATCGGTGATCCTGCCCTTGCTCTCGACGGAGGGCCTTCCCCTGGGGGACACCCCTCGACCCTGGTGGATCTGACAGAAACGACGGCGCGGGTCCTCCGGCAAGGGGTCGAGATGTGGAACCAATCGCGGAAATATGGAGTCTGAGGCCTGTTTCCTGAGACCTGTTTCCTGCACCTTGGAGATGGCCCCGACACCCGAGCGGATGCCCCGGACTGCAACCAGTAAATGCTTGTTTCAAAAGTGGTTCCGGGATGACATTCCAAAGCCCCTCTCTGTTGTGGAAAACTCTGCGGAAAACTCTGTGGAAAAGTCGTTAAGACACTGTAAAAACAGCAACTTTCAAATAATGCATCAAATATTACGTCTTTTGTAAATAATTGAAACTAAGCAACTTAAAGCTATCTCGTTGATATTCAACGGTTTTCGAATGTGGTCGATGGGCCAAGATTCCACAGGTTCCTTAAAAAGAGGCACTTGGCTCCCTTGCCGGTCCGCCGACCCTGTGATAGTTTCCGGCGCTCGGCGAGGGGCAGGACAATGTCGGTTATTTCGTTCGAAAACAAGGTTCCGGAGATTGGTGCTCGGGTGTTTCTTGCACCAGGTGCGGTGGTCCTTGGTGAGGTGTTCCTTGGTGACGACGTATCGGTCTGGTTCAACGTCGTTCTCCGAGCGGATATCCACTGGATTCGGGTCGGGGCTCGCTCTAATCTTCAAGATGGCGTGATCGTCCATGTGGAGAACCAACAGTGTCCGACCCTGTTGGAGGACGAGGTCAGTGTGGGCCATGGCGCGATTTTGCATGGCTGCACGATCGGTTCAGGTTCGTTGATCGGCATGGGCGCCAAAATTCTCAATGACGCCGTCATCGGGGAGGGCTCATTGGTGGCTGCCGGGGCGGTTGTCCGGGAGGGGTTCAACGCACCACCGAGATCACTGGTCGTTGGCGTGCCTGCGGTTGTGAAAAGATCGTTAACGGATGAGGAGTACGACCGGGCGCGGGGAACGGCGCTGAACTACCTCCGGTACAAGGAGCGGCACCTCGCCAGTGGGTTGGGCCGCGAAGACACAATTTTGGAGAGTAACCATGATTCGTAAAGTCAAGGGAACCCGAGATATTCTGCCCCCCGAGTCGCGTCTTTGGGGCGCGGTAGAGGCAAAAGCGCGGCGGGTATTCGAGGGTTTCGGGTACGACGAAATCCGTCTTCCGGTGATGGAGCCGACTGAACTATTCGTCCGTACAGTCGGCGAAGGCACGGACATCGTCTCCAAGGAAATGTACACCTTTGCTGACCGAAAGGGACGCTCGTTGACTTTGCGTCCGGAGGGCACGGCGGGTGTGGCCAGGGCCTTTATCGAAAACGGACTCGGGCAGCGCCCCCAACCGATGCGCCTGTCCTACATGGGGCCGATGTTCCGTTACGAGAAGATGCAGCGAGGCCGGTATCGACAGTTTTCCCAGATCGGAATTGAACTACTCGGCGCGTCGACGCCCCAGGCCGATGTTGAGGTTCTTTTGGCGCTCCACACTTTTTTGAAGGCGTTGGAGTTCGACGATTTGGTGATTGTGCTCAACAACCTGGGCGACCCGGAAGATCGGGATCGGTTCATTAAGGTTCTCAAAGACGAATTGATGCCGAACCGGGAAAAGCTCTGTGGCGATTGCAGGCGGCGGTGGACCGAGAATCCGCTGAGGATCCTTGACTGCAAGGTGGAGACCTGCCGGGAATTGGTGGCCCACACGACACCGGTGGCCGACGTCGTCAGTGACGAGGCCAGGACACATGTCGATGCAGTCGCTCAGGGCCTGGAAGCCCTGGAGATTCCCGTTCGAGTGGCGCCTCGGTTGGTTCGTGGCCTGGACTACTACCTGAGGACGGTATTTGAGGTGATCTCACCGGCCCTCGGAGAAGATACGGTGATCTGTGGTGGTGGACGGTACGACCGGTTGATCTCCGACCTTGGAGGCAGGGCGGTGCCCGGCATCGGATTTGCCATCGGAGAGGATCGCCTGATTGATGTACTCCCCGATTCGTTCAAGCATCGAGTGCTTGACGTGCCGGTCGTTGCCGTATTGCCGTTGGGTGACGAGGCGGCGGGTTCGGCTCTGGGTTTGACGGTCCAACTGATCGAGGGCGGTTTGAGGGCGCCGGCGGAAGTGACCGGTCGGTCTCTTAAGGCCAGCCTGAAGTGGGCAAACAAAATCGGCGCCGCTGTGGCGTTGATCCTGGGTGAGTCAGAGATTGAGAAAAATCAGGTCCTCGTCAAGGATCTTCGAGAAGGAACGCAGGAGGCCGTTGCTCGGGACGCAGTCGTTGAGAGGGTCCGGCGGCTCGTGGGAGAAGGTGATTCATGACACAAAGTGCGTGGGATAGACCGTGGTGTGCGAGTTTCAATGTTGAGAATCTCGATCAAGAGGTCGAGGTCGTCGGATGGGTTCGTCGCCGGCGAGATCTCGGTGGCCTGGTGTTCGTCGATCTCCGGGACAGGACCGGTATCGTGCAGCTGGTTTTCGAGACCGAGATGCTCTCGTACGGCGAGAAGCTGTCGCCGGAGGATGTCGTCAGAGTTGAGGGCACCATCCGGAGGCGGGCCGAAGGCCAGGCCAATCTCGATCTACCGACCGGAGAGATCGAAATTCGTGTCTCGGCTTGTGAGGTGCTGACCAGTGCCCAGACGCCACCCTTCGTCGTAGAGGACGACACCAACGCCTCTGAGGAACTGCGTCTGAAGCACCGGGCGTTGGATCTCCGGCGTCCGAAGATGGTCAGGAACTTGATCCTCCGTCACCGTGTCGTTGCTGAGGCTCGCCGTTTCTTCGACGAGATGGAGTTTCTCGAGGTCGAGACGCCGATTCTTACTCGGTCGACACCGGAGGGCGCTCGCGACTTTTTGGTGCCGTCGCGCGTCCACAAGGGAGAGTTCTACGCCCTGCCCCAATCGCCACAGCTGTTCAAACAGATGCTCCAGGTGGCCGGAGTGGGACGATACGTTCAGATTGCACGGTGCTTTCGGGACGAAGACCTGCGTGCCGATCGGCAGCCGGAGTTTACCCAGATCGACGTCGAGGCGTCCTTCATCACCGAGGAGGACATTTTCTTCCTTATTGAGAGGCTGTTCGGGCGCATTTTTCCGATGGTGGGTATTGATCCCCCGGAGACCTTTCCGAGATTGAGCTACGCCGAGTGCATGGAGCGTTTCGGGTCCGATCGCCCAGATACCCGGTTCGGACTTGAGCTGGTTGAGCTGGGTCCAAAGTGTGAGGGTTGTGGATTCCGGGTTCTGGAGTCGGCGGCCGAAGAGGGCAGAGTCAAAGGAATTCTTCTGCCCGGAGGCGCCGATTACTCCCGAAAACAGCTTGACGGGCTGACCGAATTCGTCAAGCCATTTGGCGCGGCCGGCGTTCTATGGTTCAAACTGACGGCCGACGGCGTCGGCTCTCCCGCAAAAAAAGCGCTTGGTGAGGATGGTTGCCGTAGGTTCCTCGAGGCCGCCGGGGCCGGCGAGGGTGATCTGTTGCTGGTTGTGGGCGCGCCTGAACGCACCGTCTTTGCCGCACTGGGAGCTCTTCGGGTCCACCTGGCGGGCGAGAGAGATCTGATCCCAAAGGACCGCCACGACTTCCTGTGGGTCACCGACTTCCCGCTGCTGGAGCATTCACCGGATGACGACCGTTATTTTGCGATGCACCACCCCTTTACGGCGCCCCTGCCGGAGGATGAGGTTCTGATGGAGTCCGATCCGGGCGCGGTCCGTGCCCGAGCCTATGACGTCGTCATGGACGGCGTCGAACTTGGAGGGGGATCGATCAGGATCCACAGTGCCCAGCTCCAACGGCAGATGTTCGCTGCCCTGGGGATCGACTCCGCCGAGGCTGACGAACGCTTCGGGTTCCTGCTCGAGGCCTTTCGGTATGGCGTACCGCCCCACGGAGGCATTGCCCTGGGACTCGACCGTATGATCATGCTGATGGCAGGGCGAGATTCTATTCGGGACGTGATTGCCTTTCCCAAAACGACCTCGGCCTCGTGCCTTCTGACCGAGGCGCCCTCGGGAGTTGACGCAGTTCAGTTGAAAGAGCTTGGGTTGAAGGTGGAATCCGGCGGGGGCCGCAATCCTTGAGGGCCGGATCAGAAACTAGAAACTCGAAACTAGAAATTGGGAACAAGGTCTCCGAACCAGTGGTCAGTCACTGAGATAGACCGGCGTGGTATGACAAAGACCCACAGGATTTGAACGGCGGAGTGCGGGAGGCCTATTGGGTCTGGATATCAGGCAAATCCTGCATTTGATTGATCGGTTCGGACCAAAGCCGGACTTTGCAATGAAGGTGACCAGGGAGTCCGAGTCGAGTTTCCAGTTTCGAGTTTCAGGCTTTTGCAGCGTTGTCGGGAGGGTTTCCTGTTGAGGTCTGCGGAGGCCCAGCCAATCTCGGGGTATCATAAATGGCATGATTGGTGAGATCCAACCAGGCATGGAGGTCGGGCGTTATCGGCTCGAGCGGCGGTTGGCCACCGGCGGAATGGGTACGGTGTGGATTGCCCGAGACCGGCTCCTCGTTCGAGAGGTTGCGGTCAAGCTCTTGCCTCGTCTCTTTGTCACCGATCAGGCGGCAGAGCAACGATTCCAGCGTGAGGCTCGGGCGATGGGGCGCCTCCAACACCCCAACGTCGTGGCTATCTACGATATCGGCTCGGCAGATCCGGGTTCTGGCGAGGAGATGCCATACCTGGTGATGGAGTTGATTCGAGGCCGGGGTCTCGATCAGATCATCCTCGAAGGTCCGCTGCCCGCCATACGGGCCACTGGAATCGCCGCCCAGGTCGCCAAGGCCCTCGGCGCCGCCCACTCAGCCGGTGTCGTCCACCGGGATCTCAAGCCTTCGAATATCGTAGTTTCCGACGACGGGCATGCAAAGGTCTTGGATTTTGGGCTGGCCCGATTGGTTCAAGCAGGTGACCATAGTTCCGAGGCCACACTGACGGCGCCGGGCATGGTTCTGGGTTCGTGCCCCTACATGGCGCCGGAGCAGGCGATCGGTGGGAATGTCGGGGCGCCGGCCGACATTTTTTCGTTCGGCGCCGTTTTTTATGAAATGGTCAGTGGGCTCCGGGCATTCACCGGTTCGACCCCGATCAAGGTCTTGCAGTCGGTCGTCAAGTGTCAGTATCCACCCTTGAGTGAGAGTGCTCCCGGGGTGTCCACCGATTTGGTGGCGATCATCGAACGGTGTATGGAAAAAGATCCGGGGCGACGCTATCCCAATGCAGAAGCCCTTGTTCGGGATCTGGAGGCGTTTGTAGGCTCGAGCAGGCCTGAGGATGCGGACTTACCGACTGTCGAGATCGGTTCCAGTTCAATTAAGGCCGTTGAGCTTCGCCGTCGCCGTCGTCTGATTCGGGTGGTCCTGGGCGCCGGCGCCGTGTTGCTTCTGGGTTCTGTTGTCGGGTTTCTCGGTGGACGGGTGGGCACGGAAACCCTTCGGCCCGATCCGGGCCGCTGGCGGTCCCGGACACTGTACGAGGCGGCTGGTTCGATGCGACACATCAGCTGGAGTCCTTCGGGTACCGAAGTGGTGGCAGAGGTCGAAGATAACGGCACTTTTGAGATCCTGGTGGTCCCTGTCGATCAACAGGAGCCACGGGTCCTCACCCAGAGCAGCGAGGACGGAGCGCCGATTTGGCCGGCCTATTCTCCAGACGGCCAGGCAGTTGCAGTGACACGCATGGGCGATACCTCGATGTCTGTGGAGATCCTGCCTGCAGTCGGAGGTGCGGCCGTCTCGGTTCTGGACAACGCGTCCCGAGGAGCATGGATTGCGCCCGGAACTCTGGTTGTTTCCAGGATCACAGAGGGCGCCTCGGGCTTGTGGACGTGGAAGCCCGACACGGAGCAGGTGACTCCCTATCCAATGAACCCTGCCGATCGCCAGTACTGGGCTGCGGCGCCTCGACCGGGGGGTGGGGCGGCCTTTCTCGGCGGGGGCAGCGACACCCGGGCCGGCATCTTCGTCGGTCGGGAGGGGAGGGACTCTGTTGATCAGTGGCTGGCGGGCGGGGTTCTCCTTCAGGGCCTGTCGTGGCATCCCGAGGGAAGATCGCTGGTGGCCTCGGTCGGGCACCGATTGGCCCGCATTACCGAAAATGGGAGAGCGGACCTCTTGGCCCCGCCCCTGACCCTCGACTACCCGGCGTTCGACGGGACAGGAACACGATTGGCCGTCGTCGACCAGCACAGCTCCTACGATATTGTCGCGGCCGATCCCCTCACGGGACGGCTTCGATGTGTCAAGTGTGGAGAACCCAAGGCGGGGTGGGGCAGCGTCGGCCCGGAGACTTCGACCTTTTACCGGCGAAGCGTCGACGGAGGACCCAGTTTGTACCGGGTCGACCGGAATCGAGGCGACGAAGGCCCGGTCGTCGCCGCCGGTCCCGGCGCCAGTTGCCCGGTAGTATCGCCCGACGGGACCCGCCTGACCTACCTCAAAAGGAATGTGGAGGCTGGAGGTGTCGACCTGATGATTCTGGCGCTTGGCGGGGGTGAGCCGGTGAGGTTGGCCGGCGCGGTGGAGGGGTCGGAATTTCCCTCATGGTCGCCGGACGGCCGATTTATAGCCTTCGCTGCGGGTTCCCCACTGAGGGTCTGGGTTGTGTCCGCCGCCGGTGGTGACCCACGAGCCGTCAGTCCACCGGGTGGTGACTATCCGGTATGGAGTCCGGCCGGCCGGTGGATCGCCTACAGTGTCTGGACCGACAGCGGTGACGCCAACCAGGGCGCGTGGCTGGTATCCCCTCAAGGTGGGTCTCCCACCAAGGTCAGCCCTCATCCGACCCGGCTGGCCTGGAGTCGTGACGGGAACGACCTTTACCAACTGCGCCGCGAACAGGAAACCATTGTTGTCTACTCCGCTGAGGTGGACCGAAAGGTATGGCACAGGGGCGCGATCTTGGACCTCGACGGTCCGGCGCCGGAGCATTTCGAATTCCTGCCCCTGACCGTTGACTCATCGACCGGCGAACTCATTCTCAATCTTCGGATCTCCCGCAGCACCCTTCTGGTGTTCGAAGGGTTGAACCCTGACCGCTGGTGAGTGCCGCAGAAGCGAACGCGGGAATGATCCCTAACCCCTGAACCCTCGTCTCCATTGACAGCCAAACGGCCCGGTGGTAGCATCCCTTTTCCCAGTTTTTGGGATTGTTCTTTGTCAGATTATTACGGTCGAAGTCGGGTCCAAAGAATCCTCGGATCACCCGTCATTAGCCTGTAGGCGTGTAGCTCAGCTGGTTAGAGTACTACCTTGACACGGTAGGGGTCAGCGGTTCGAGTCCGCTCGCGCCTACCATTTTGCGGATCCGTGAAGGCGCGTAGCTCAGTTGGTTAGAGCGCATCCCTCACACGGATGAAGTCCGCGGTTCGAGTCCGCGCGCGCCTACCAGCCGCCGTCGTACTGAAAAGGCCCGACCGTTGTGGTCGGGCTTTTTGAATTTTTGTTGATCTGAGAAGAGTGAGGTCTGAGATGGCAAGCACAATTGAGGTGACATTGCCCGATGGCAGCAAGCGCGAATACCCGGTGGGTACGACCGTGCTTGAGGTCGCCGAGAGCATCGGTAAGAGATTGGCTCACGACACCGTGGGCGGGTTTGTCGATGGTGACCTCGTTGATCTTCGGACGTCGTTGGATCGGGATGTCGGTCTTCGGATCGTCACCACCCGAGACGCCGAGGCCGGTGAGATCATTCGTCATTCTGCCGAGCACGTGATGGCCGACGCGGTCCAGCGACTCTGGCCCGGCACCCTGATCGATGCCGGTCGTCAGGACCATTCGGTTAAGTTTCAATACGATTTCCGCTTTCCGCGGCCGTTCAAACCTGAGGATTTCGAGCGCATCGAGGCTGAAATGACACGCCTGATCGCCGAGGATCTCCATTTCGAGCGGGAAGAGGCCGATCGGGCCAGGGTTCGAGACCTGATGATCGAGCGGGGCGAGGAGATCAAGCTTAAACGGCTTGAGGACATCCCCGAAGGCGAGGTCATCACCCTGTACCACAGCGGCCAATTCGTCGATCTGTGCCGTGGACCTCATGTTCAACGGACCTCCCAGATTGGTGCGGCCCGATTGCTGGAGGCCTCAGGCGCCTACTTCAAGGGTGACGAGCGCAACGAGATGCTGCAGCGTATCTACGGTACAGCCTTCGCCTCGAAGAAAGAGCTCAACGCCTACTTTGCCCGTCTCGAGGAACTGCGCAAGCGTGACCATCGGTTACTGGGCCGGAAACTCGACCTCTTTTCGTTCCACCAGGAGGCCCCGGCCAGTCCCTTCTTCCACCCCCGGGGTACCGTCGTCTACAACGAGTTGCTTGAATTGATGCGGGAGAAATACAGGGCCTACGGTTATGACGAAGTGATCACGCCTCAGGTCTTCGCCGTTGATCTCTGGAAGACCTCGGGGCACTACGACAACTACCGTGACGATATGTTCTTCGCCGATGCCTTCGACGAGGTCGAGGAGCGGTCCAATTCCCTTAAGCCGATGAACTGTCCGTCCCACTGCCTGCTCTTCGGCGCTCAGGCGCATTCCTACAGGGATCTTCCGATCCGCATCGCCGATTTCGGCCGGCTTCATCGCTATGAGCGTTCCGGTGTGGTCACCGGACTGACCCGGGTTCGGACCTTCTCCCAGGACGACGCCCACATCTTCTGTACCGCAGATCAAATCGAGGAAGAAATCGAAAAACTCTTCGATTTTGTCTTCGAGATCTATGCGCTCTTTGGATTTTCCGACATCAATGTCTACCTCTCGACCCGCCCGGAGAAGGCGATGGGCGACCCAGCAGTCTGGGAACACGCCGAGGCCGTCTTGATGTCGTGTCTCGAAAATCGAGAGGGCATCACCTTCACCGTCAAACCCGGAGATGGCGCCTTCTACGGTCCAAAGATCGACTTCGACGTGCACGATGCCCTGGATCGAGCCTGGCAGTTGGCAACCATCCAACTGGATTTTCAGATGCCGGAGCGCTTCGATCTCGGCTTTGTCGATTCCGATGGAGAGTCCAAGCGTCCGGTGATGATCCACCGTGCCATCCTGGGCTCACTCGAGCGGTTCTTCGGCGTCATGCTGGAGCACTTTGGGGGCGACCTTCCGCCCTGGTTGGCGCCGGAGCAGATCCGGGTGCTGCCGATCACCGACGCGGTCATGGACTATGCCCAAGAGGTTGTGGACGCGGCGAGAGCCCGAGGATTGAGGGCCGAGTTGGATGCACGGTCGGAGAAGCTGGGCTACAAGATTCGCGAGGGCGAGACCATGAAGGTGCCATACCTGCTGGTCATCGGGGGCCGGGAAGCGGAAGACGGTACTGTATCCCTTCGCTTACGTCATCGCCGCGACGAAGGTGTCCACACGCTGGATGCCGTCTTCGATCGCGTTCAAGAAAAAATTGAAACCCGTTCTTTGGAACTATGACAAGGAGAGAACCATGCCAAAACTGAAAACCCACCGAGGTCTGGCCAAGAGGGTCAAGAAGACCGCTAATGGCAAGTACAAACGCCACCACGCCTACACATCCCATATTCTGGCGAAAAAGAGCCGGAAGAGGAAACGTAAACTGCGAGGCTCGACAATGGTCAAGCCCTGTGACGCGAAGATTTTCGCACTGATGCTGCACGGCTGAGGAGACGACATGCGCGTAAAAAGAGGTACAGTCCGTAAAGATCGCAGAAAGAAAATTCTCAATCTGGCCGAAGGCTATTGGGGCGGCAAGAGTCGTCTGCACCGGACGGCCAAGATCCAGGTCGAAAAGTCCCTGCAGTACGCCTACCGGGACCGAAAGCAGCGCAAGCGTCACTTCCGAAGCCTGTGGATCACCCGGATTAACGCCGCGGCTCGGATCAACGGCATGAGCTATTCGACCTTCATTTGCGGCCTGAAGAATGCCGGATGTGAATTGGACCGGAAGGTCCTCGCGGATCTCGCCGTGCGTGACCCGCAGACGTTCGGTCAACTGGTCGAACTGGCCAAGCCGAAAGCCTGACGCCGTGGGCGTTGCACGGCTCGACGAGGTACGGGCCGCCTTCCTGACGGACCTTGAGTCCGCGGGGGGCGATGCTGCGGCTGTGGAGAACATCCGCATCCGGTATGCGGGGCGTCGTTCAGGCCTTCTTCTGGATTTGACGGCCGCTCTGCGAGAACTTCCCAACGAGGAGAAGCGTGATTATGGGCGCGCCCTCAACGAACTCAAGAAGCTTGTTGCCGACCGGCTCGAGGCCGCCAAGACCGGCGCCCATTCACGTCAAACCTCCGGGGCCGCTTTCGACGTCACCCTGCCCGGTCTGACTCTGCCAAAGGGGGCACAACATCCGGTGCACCTGGTGCGGCAGCGCATCGAGGAGATCTTCCTTCGAATGGGTTATGACGTCGAAGATGGTCCCGAGATCGAAGATGACCGGCATAACTTCGAAGCGTTGAATATCCCGCCGGATCACCCGGCCCGGGATGACCAGGACACATTTTACGTTCCTGGTGGACGGCTGTTGCGAACGCATACCTCTCCGGTGCAGGCCCGGGTCATGGAGTTGCGAAAGCCGCCGATCCGAATCATCGTTCCCGGCAAGGTCTATCGCCGCGATTCCGACCTCAGGCATTCGCCGATGTTCCATCAGATCGAGGGCTTATTGGTTGACGAGGGGGTTACCTTCGGCAACCTCAAGGCCACGCTGGAAACTTTTCTGCACGCACTGTTCTCCGAACACGGAGTCGATGTGCGTTTCAGGCCGAGCTATTTTCCCTTTACCGAACCGTCAGCTGAGGTTGATATCACCTGCATTTTCTGTGGTGGGTCCGGCTGCGGGGTTTGTTCCCGTTCGGGTTGGATCGAGATCCTGGGCTCGGGAATGGTTGACCCGCGGGTCTTCGAGGGCGTTGGCGTCGATGCCGACCGCTACACCGGATTTGCTTTCGGCCTCGGCCTCGACCGTGTGGCCATGTTGTTGTACGGCATCCCTGATTTGAGGCAACTCTTCGTAGGCGACCAGAGACTGACGAGGCAGTTCGCATGAAATTTGATCTCGAGTGGTTGCGGCAACATATTGACGGCGATACAGACGCCGACACGCTGTCCGAGGGTCTGACCCACTGCGGTTTCCTGGTCGAAACGCGCGACCCGTCGGGGCAATCGGAGATCTGGGATGTCGAGGCGACGACCAATCGACCCGATGTCATGTGCCATCGTGGTTTGGCCCGAGAAGCGGCCCTGGCCGTCGGAGCCCGGCTCAAGGCATTGCACACGATGGTCGAGGAAACTGGCGAGCCGGCCGAGACTCTTGCCTCGGTCGAAATCCAGGCTGAGGATCTCTGTTCGCGGTATGTCGGGCGGGTCTTGAGGGGCGTACGGCTGGTTGAGTCTCCGGACTGGCTCAAGGAGCGGCTCGAGCGGTGTGGTATTCGTCCGATCAATGCCGTAGTCGATGCCACCAACTACGTTTTGCTGGAAACCGGCCAGCCTCTGCACGCCTTTGACCTCGACCGGCTAGAGGGCCGTACGATTGTCGTTCGCAGGGCTACAAAGGGCGAGGTCCTGACGACCCTGGATGGCGAGGACCGAAAACTGGAGTGTGATGACCTGGTGATCGCCGACCGGAATCGGTCGGTGGCCTTGGCCGGGGTCATGGGCGGTACGGATTCGGAGATTGGTGAAGAGACGACCGACGTCTTGTTGGAGAGCGCACACTTCGAGGCCCTGCCCATCCGGCGGACCGCTCGACGATTTGGTATGCACACCGAGGCGTCCCACCGATTCGAGCGGGGCGCGGATCCTTTGATGGCGCCGGTTGCCGCAGACTTGGCTGCCCGGTTGATCGCCGAGTTGACCGGAGCGACGGTGTCACCCGGACGCATTGATGTCTGCCCGCGTCCGTGGCGGTCCAGAGAGATGACCTTCAGTGTTTCGGGCGTAAGCCGGTTTGCCGGCCTCGAGATTGCCGGTGACGAGATCGTGCGAATTCTTGAGGCCTTGGAATTCAAGCCAGGCCGCGATGGTGATGTCATCACCTGTGTGCCACCCTCCTTCAGAGGTGACATTGAACGTGTGGCCGATCTGTACGAAGAGATTATTCGGCACATCGGGTATGACGCCGTGCCCGCAGTTCTCCCTATTTTGCGGACTCCGCCCGGGCGCCGACACCCCAACTGGGAGCTGGTGGACCGGGGGCGACGGGCCGCAGTGGCCTGTGGTCTGACCGAGGCCGTCACCTACGCATTCATCGACCCACAGGTTGATCAACGTCTGAAAAGCTGGCCCCTGTGTCCCGGCCCATCGATCCCCCTGGTAAACCCCCTTGCGGAAACTCAAGGGACGATGCGGCGGTCGCTGATACCGGGGCTCCTTGCGGCAGCGCGAGAAAACCTCAACCAGGGAGAAGCCGATATTGCTCTCTTTGAGGAAGGGCGGGTCTTCTCCAACCCCGAGGGTGACTGTTTCGAGGAACCGGAGTACCTGTCGGTCGTATTGGCCGGTGGAGGGTTGGCTCTTCCCGGACGTGACGCGGTTGATTTTCTCGAACTCAAGGGTGTCGTCGAGGCCCTGCTCCGCGACGCGGCCTTTCCGGAGGTTGTCTGGCAACGAGGGGGAAGTCCATGGCTGGACGAGGCTGAGGGCGCCGTCCTGGTTGATGGTGACGGTAAAGTCGTCGGTGTGGCCGGACGTCTCGGTGACGATGAAGCCGGCAGGTGGGGATTCAAACAGCCGGTCTATGTTGCCGAGTTGAGGCTTCAGGCGGCCGCGGTCGAGCCGCCCCTGCCGCGATTCGAAACCTTGCCCCGTTTCCCGGCGGTCTGGGTGGACATCACGGTCGAACATGGGGTCGACCTCCCTTATGCTGTTCTAGAGGCGGCAGTTCGAGAATTATCGGACCAGTTGGTGATGTCGGTGTCGTTGGTTGCACGGTTCACGGGCAAGGCGCTGGGTCCGGACCGGATCCGAACGACGCTTCGCCTGGTCTATCGCCACTCGGAGAGGTCCATGACCCAAGAGGAGGTCAATGCCGCCCAGGATGCTCTGAGGGCAGCCCTGGTTGAGCGGCTTGACGTAACGATTTAGCCTCTTGCCACTGAGTTTCGCAAGATGGCAAGAAAGCTGTTAGCCTTTAGCCGTTGGTTATTAGCAAGACGGCTTTATGGCAGTTTGCTGAGCTCATCGCTAAGAGCTAACGGCTAATAGCTCCCGGCTACGCCGGGTTAAGGGGTGTTTGAAATGGAAGTAGTACTCAAAACGTTGCAGGAACGGATCGAGCAGATGATCAAGGCTCACGAGAATGCCAAGGCTCGGGAAGTCGAGCTGAGCGGCACCGTCGAAGGCCTCGAGGCAACGATCAGCGATCTAAAAACCCGCCTGGAAGAGGGTGAAGGCCTCGCAGGCCGGGCCCAAGAGCTCGAACAACAGAGATCTGAGTTCGCCGAACGGCTGGAAACGGTGATTTCGATGATTGACAAGGCTTTGGAGTCGCAGTCCTCGTCGGACGAGGCGTGACCCAAGCACACAGAGCTCACCCGGGGGTAAAACCTGCTTGGTGAGATATTTATGGTGGGCAGGGCCGCGTTTGACGCGGTCCTTCTGCTCTGTGTGGCAGGAATTATCGGTCACGCAGCAATGCCCCGGAAGTGGCTGTCCTTCCATCCCGGTCTCGCTCTACTGCAGGGCCTGTCCTGGGGACTGACCCTGGTCAGTCTCTCGGTGTGGTTGGCCGGATCGATCGTCGATACGACCGTCGTTGGATGGGTGGTCGGTCTGCTCGTCGTGGCCTCACTCGTGCGCGCAGCAGACTGGGCGCGATTGGTTGTCCGGGCGCTGGCTCTTGCGCAACGAAAGGTCCGCAGTCACCTCGGAGCCGCCCTGGTACTGGCGATTCCAGCCCTATGGAGCTTGCCCTCGTTGATCCTGCCGATCATCGATTCCGACGGTCTGCGGTATCACCTGGCCTTGCCGAAACTCTACCTGCTCGAGGGCAGGATTTTTCTCTACCCTTGGGACGTTGTCGGCGCCTACCCGCAGGGGGCGGAGATGTTCTACCTCCTGGGATTACAAATGGGTCCGGCGGAGGCGGCGAAGTGGCTCCATTTTCTCGTTGTCTGTCTGGGCGCCGCGGCACTGGTGATGATGGTGGGTAGTCGCCGCTCGGGTGGTCTCCTTGGCGCTATAGCCTATGCGGCCACACCCGCTGTACTGGCCGGGGCCGCCGCCGCCTTCATCGACGGGTTTTCGATGCTCCATATTGCCGTCGCGGCGGTGGGCCTCAAACGGAGGATACATCCGGGAGCCGTCGGACTGGCCCTGGCCGGCGCTCTTTGGACCAAGTGGACCGTAGCGCCGGCCGTCGCCGGAATATTGGTTGTGATCGTGGTGGAAGCGGCCAGGGGGTGGAAGTGGCGAAGCGCGTTCGCGGTGCTGGTGCCGATCGTACTGGTCCTTGCTCCCGTGATGATCAGGAATTCGATAGCGACGGGTGATCCTTTCTTTCCCATCATGACAGGCCTGGTGCGTGGCGAGGTTCCGGGAGTTGATCCGGAATTGATGGATACGGTATCGCAGCGGCACCGGGAGATTCCTGGGCCGCTGGGCATCCCGTGGGGCACGTCGATCGGGGAGATTGAGTCCGATGAGGTCATCGGGTGGCACCACCTGCTTGGCCTGTTATTCCTGCCTCTCCTTCTTCGGGATCGACGAGCGCGACTCGCGGCGGCATTGGTCGTGCCATACCTCATCGTCGGTGTGTTCTATCACCCATCTATCCGTTTGGCGATGCCGATGATCTGGGGATTGGCCGTTGTTGAGGGTTTGGTTTTAGAACGACTGAAACCAATCGTCGGAACGATTCTGGTTCTGCTGATCGCAGTCCCGTTGCTGCCTAACGTAGGTGCGGACGCCAGGTCGGTGGTCGGTCCTTTCGTCACTGGAAGGCTCAGCGCCGAGGGTGTCGTCGAGGAACTGGTTCCCGGCGCGGAGGCGGCTGCCTTTATCAATGACCAACCAGAATCGGGCCGGGTCATGGCCCTGGATTTCCCGGCCCCCTTCCTCTTTGATCGGCCGTGGGTGGCCGAGGGGCTGGTCAATCGCCCGCCGATGCGGGAGTGGCTGGAACAGACTCGATCGGCAGACGGCCTTCTTGCGGAGTTGGACCGAAACGACGTTCGCTGGATCGTCGTCACGCCCGGGTATGGCGGGGGACGACCGGAAAGCCTGTTGCCGGTTGCCTCGACTCCGGAAGAAGCCGCGATTGTCTTGAGTTTTCGACGGCACCTTGAGTTGGTCTTCAGCGAGAAGAACGTGGATGTTTGGCGGGTCAGGGAGTAGCAACAGGAGTCAGCGGCGGCGTTCGAACCTGAGCCTGCCAACAATCCGAGAATCCAAGAGAGGCCCCTTTCGGATCGGATTGTGGTTCTGATGGTCATCCATTACGCCATTGCGTTGGTTGTATTAGTTGCCGCCATCACGACCGAGTTTGGCGAAGTGGTCACCTGGTTTCTGTCGGCACCTTAACCATCAGGGCCAGGTCCGGCTTTCCCGGGGTTGTGGGGATCAAGACATAATCCCTGACCTCCCGGATCCTGAATCCCATCCCCGGCCTTCGGGGGCGCATTGCGGTCGGCGTCAGCTCAACAACTGCCGATCGCCCCCGCTCGGTGCATTTTCCGGAGGGGCTTGGTTACAGAAATCGTGAGGAAATCGCCCCTCCGGAAAACGACCTCGGCGGCCTACGGCGTTAGCCGACACTCGTTCGCTAACGCGCTCGCCGTGGGTTGCCCGGTGTCGCCCTTCTTCGCATCGACGGCTCGATTGGGAGTCCTGCCCGGTGAAGAGAGGGCGCACCCCGCACGCCCCGATTTGACGTCTTGGGCGATCTCGTGTTTGGGCGTCGGCGTTGGCCGAGACTCGGTAGCTGACGGTGTCGCCGTGCGTTGCCACCCTTGACGTTGTCCGCATCGTTGCTCAATTCGGGAGGACGGTGCAGGACAACATCAAGATTGGCGCGCGCCGTCCGAGAGGGGCGTTCCCGGTCGACGGTGAACGGACCTTGCCTCATTCAACAGCGTCCGTGATCCGCGTCGGTGATCGGGACCGCCGAGGCCAAGGCACGCTGAATTTGCCGGGTTGCACTCCCCCTTGATCGCTGAGGTATACTAATACGTGGAAAGGAGGATTCATTGACAACCGTCCGAGCCAACGTCGATATTTATGGACAGCGGCTAGGTCTGCGGACTGAAGGTGACGGTGCGCGTTTGCAGGAGCTGGCGCGGTTTGTGGATCTTCGTATGCAAGAAGTCGCCGAGCGAAGTTCAAGTGTTGATACGGTCAAGATTGCAATCTTGACTGCGTTGAACATCGCTGATGAATTATTTGAAGAACGTGAGACGGACCAGGATAACCGGCACAAGCAACTGGAGCGGAAAGCTCAAAAACTCGTTACGCGATTGGAAGAGGTTATGAACATCGGGAATGACCCGAAAATAGATGAGTCTGGAGGTCCCTGCGCGGTTGGTGATGGGTGAAACTATCGTTGAACCAACACCTATTTGATGGTTTGCCGAGTTCTGTCGTTCTGCGGAATGGTGGACAGGCGCCTACCTGTGGTTTCGCAGGTTCAAATAGGGTTGCCCACACGGCCGAAGTGGGGGCCTCCTCTTACCCCTCCAAGTAACCAGAGCTTCCCTCCCCGCCGGATGGCCTGACCGTTCCTGAGGGGGTATGCCATGAACCAGCTGTTGTACATCGTCGTCGCAGCGTCGGCCGTGATCCTTCTCCTTGGTCTTGGTGTCGTATGGGCAATGTGGCGGCGAAGTCGTGCTGCTGCCCGGTCGATGCTGCTCAAGGCCGAGGAAGAATCGCGGAAAATCAATGCGCGGGCGGAAATTGACGCCCAACGCATTGAGAAGGACGCTTCTATTCAAATGCGGGAGCGCCTGCTGGCCGCTCGTACGGAATTCGAACGAGAAACCCGGGAACATCGCCTGGAACTGGATGGTCTGGGGCGTCGCCTCGGTGAAAGCGAGGCGGAACTGGGTGAGCTGAGAACCGACCTTGAGGCTCGGGCAGAACGGGTCGAAGGCACCGAAAAACAGCTGGCCGAACGGGAAATTCAGATTGCCCAGGGAGAAGCCGAGTTGGAGGCCGCGGTGGCCATCCAGAAAGAGAAACTCGAGCAGATTGCCGGTCTGACCGCTGAGCAGGCCAAAGGTGAACTCCTCAAGACGTTGGAGAACGAAGCCCGTATGGATGCCGCCGGTATGGCCAAGCGTATCGAGGATGAAGCGACCGAGAAGGCCAAAGAGAAAGCCCGCCGGATCATATCGATGGCCATCCAGCGAATTGCAGCGGAGCATGTCGTTGAAAGCACGGTGTCGGTCGTCGATCTGTCGTCCGACGAGATGAAGGGGCGCATCATCGGCCGGGAAGGTCGAAATATTCGTGCCTTCGAGCAGGCAACCGGTGTCGATTTGATTGTCGATGACACCCCTGAAGCCGTCATCCTGTCCTGCTTTGAGCCGGTGCGTCGTGAGATTGCCCGCATCGCCCTTGGAAACCTGACTGCGGACGGTCGAATCCACCCCGGACGAATCGAAGAAGTTGTCGCCAAGGTCAAGGAGGAGATGGATGAAAAACTCCTCAGCGATGGCGAAGCAGCTGCTCTCGAGGCGGGGATTCCCGATTTGCATCCAGAGCTGCAGCGGCTGATCGGGCGGTTGCAGTTCCGGTCATCGTACGGTCAGAATGCGTTGAAACACTCGATGGAGGTTGCGTGGCTTTCCTCTCACATGGCATCTGAACTGGGCGCCGACGCCCAGGTCGCCAAGCGCGGTGGGCTCCTGCACGATATCGGGAAGGCCGTCGACCGGGAGATGGATGGAACCCACCTCGAATTGGGTCGGGAACTGTTGAAGAAATACGGTGAATCCGACGCCGTCATCCACGCAATGGAGTGCCACCACGGAGATTACGATCCCCACTCGGTCGAAGCGGTGTTGGTCACCGCGGCCGATGCACTGTCGGCGGCCAGACCCGGCGCGCGGCGTGAGATCCTGGAGAACTACATCAAGCGGCTGGAGAAGTTGGAGAGCATGGCGGCGGACTTCAAGGGCGTGACCAAGGCCTTCGCAATCCAAGCGGGGCGCGAACTACGCATCATCGTCGAAAGCCAGCAGATCTCCGATGAAAGTGCCGGCTGGATGGCCCGGGACCTGGCCAAGAAGGTCGAGGCCGAGTTGACCTACCCCGGCCAGATCAAGGTTACGGTTATTCGGGAGACCAGGGCCGTGGAGTACGCTCGTTGATTCGAATGTTATTCGTCGGTGATGTGCTCGGCAGTCCCGGCCGCCGAGCATTGCGGCAGGAACTTGAAGGTCTGGTGGATCGGGAGAACGTCGATTTCGTCGCCGTCAACGTCGAGAATGTTGCCGGTGGTTTTGGGATCACCGGTCCGGTTCTCGAAGAACTGGATGATCTCCCGATCGATGTCTGGACGACGGGCAATCATGTGTGGGACAAGAAGGAGGGGTTGCCCCTCCTTGACGCTCATCCATACTTACTGCGGCCTGCCAATTATCCTGATGGGAATCCCGGTCAGGGGTGGTGTCTCTCCGAGACGGCTGCGGGTGTTCCCGTAGCCGTCATCAACCTCCAGGGACAGGTGTTCATGACACCGATCGAGAATCCCTTCCGGTCGGCCGACAAAGTGCTCGAGACGATCAAGGCGCAGCACCCGGAGGTGCGCCTGGTCTTGGTGGACATGCATGCCGAAGCGACGTCGGAGAAACAAGCTCTGGCGTGGTACCTCGACGGCAGGGTGACGGCGGTTTTGGGAACTCACACGCATGTTCCAACCGCCGATGAACGGATTCTGCCGGGAGGCACGGCGCTTCAGACCGATGTTGGCATGACCGGGCCGTACGAGAGCGTCATCGGTATGAAAACGGCCAAGGTTTTGGAGAGGTTCCTCTTCAATACACCGAGACCGTTTGAACCAGCCAAGAAGGATATCCGTTTGTGTGGAACGCTGGTCGATGCCGACGAGGAAACCGGCAAGGCTTTGGCTATCCGTCGGGTCAACCTCAGTATTTCGTGATTCTTGTGACGTTCGTGGCATCACTTGCGACGTTTGTAGCATCAGATTCGTAGACTTTTACGGTGCACGATCAATCATCTCTTCCCGCCAGCGAGGGCTTGGCCCAACGTTCATTCAAGGTGACA
>JAOZPW010000419.1 GCA_029932545.1 Thermoanaerobaculales bacterium
TTGTCAGTGGTGGAGTTGTTTCCGGGTTGGGGAAGGGTATCTCGGCCGCCTCCCGGGCCGCCCTGATGGAGGCCCACGGCTACACAGTGACGATGCTGAAGATTGATCCCTACGTCAACGTCGACCCGGGCACGATGTCTCCCTTCCAGCATGGCGAGGTCTTCGTAACCGACGACGGCGCAGAGACGGATCTGGACCTCGGGCATTACGAGCGGTTCACCTCAAGTACCATGGGCAAAAAGAACAACTTCACGACGGGCCGGGTGTACCTGTCGGTCCTTGAGAAGGAACGTCGCGGTGACTACCTGGGGAAGACCGTGCAGGTCATTCCCCACATTACCGATGAGATCAAACGTCGGATCCGGGCCGTCGGTGGCGAAACAGATTTTGTCATCGTCGAGATTGGGGGCACGGTCGGCGATATTGAGAGCCAACCTTTCTTGGAGGCCATCCGTCAGTTCAGGAGTGAAACCGATCGCAACAACGTCCTGATCATACATTTGACTCTGGTTCCCTATATCAAAGGATCAGATGAGTTGAAGACCAAACCGACCCAACACTCGGTCAAGGAATTGCTCAAAATCGGAATTCAGCCCGATATTCTTCTGTGTCGGACGGATCGCCCGCTCCCTGAAGATCTGAGAAACAAGATCTCCCTCTTTTGTAATGTCGAGACCCGGGCGGTCATTCCTGCCGAAGATGCCGAGACGATCTACCAGGTGCCGATGAAACTGGCGGCGGAAGGTCTGGACGAGATCGTCCTGGAAAAACTCAATCTTCCGCCCGGCAAGAGAGACCTTACCCGGTGGCGTGAGGTTGTCGATGCGATTGGGTCCCCTAAGGGTGAAGTCTCCATCGGGATCGTCGGCAAGTACGTCGATCTGGCGGATTCTTACAAGAGCCTCAACGAGTCTCTGGAGCACGGCGGATTGGCCAACGAAGTCAAGGTCAATCTGGTCTATATCGATGCCGAGACCCTGGAAGGCTCCGGGTATCCGGAAGTGCTCTTTGAGGTCGATGGAATCCTGGTACCTGGTGGCTTCGGGAAGCGTGGGATCGAAGGAATGATCCGGGCAATCGAGTTTGCCCGAGGTCACCAGATCCCGTTCTTTGGGATCTGTTTGGGTCTGCAGGCAGCGGTCATTGAGTTTGCCCGCAACGTCTGCGGTCTTGGGGGAGCGCACTCGACCGAGTTCGACTCCCAACCGGCCTACAAGGTGATCTACAAGATGCGTGAGTTGGTCGGGGTCGACCAGATGGGTGGCACGATGCGATTGGGCAAGTATCCCTGCCGTCTGACGCCCAGTTCTTTGGCGTGGAATGCCTACGGCGCCGACGAGGTTTGGGAGCGCCACCGGCATCGGTACGAGGTCAATCCCGAGTACGTGCCGCTGTTTGAGGAACGTGGCCTTGTCATCAGCGGAAAATCCCCGGACAGGATTTTCGTCGAGGTCATCGAGTTGGAGGACCACCCCTGGTTCCTGGCGTGCCAGTTTCACCCGGAGTTCAAGAGCCGGCCCTACGAACCCCATCCGATCTTCAAGTCGTTCATCAACGCCGCCAAGGTCTACCGGGACAAGCGGATACTGCTTCAAGAAGCCGAGATCGTTCCCGACGAGGTAACAGAAAAGACGGCGCCAGAAGCTGTTAGCAGTTAGCTTTAAGCGGTTAGCTTGGGAAGCGTTGCTCTGAGACTCGTGAAGCTGCCTTGCTAATAGCTAACAGCTAATGGCTAATAGCTTTCCTGCCTTCTTGGGTAGAATTTCGGTGGCAAAAGGCTGAGTCCGGTATGATCGTGGTCTATGAGAATTCCTACTGTTGAACTGACGTCTTCAATTTCTATTGGTGGGGGCGCTCGTCCCCTCTACATTGCCGGGCCTTGTGTCATCGAGTCGTTGGAGCAGTGTCTGAATGTTGCCGGGCGATTGGCGGAAATCGCTGCGCGTCTGGGTCTTCCACTGCTGTTCAAGGCCTCCTTCGACAAGGCCAATCGATCATCGGTCAGTTCCTTCAGGGGGCCTGGATTGCATGCCGGTCTGGAGATCCTCAGTCGTATCAAGTCCGAGACCGGCTTGCCCCTGGTTACCGATGTCCATCAGCCGGAGCAGGCAGCGGTCGCGGCCGAGGTCGTCGATGTGCTCCAGGTACCGGCCTTCTTGTGTCGGCAGACAGATTTACTGGTGGCGTGCGGAGAGACCGGTCTGCCGGTCAACATCAAGAAGGGGCAGTTTCTCGCGGCAGAAGACATGGGCAACGCCGTCGAGAAGGTCGCTTCGACCGGGAACAACAGGATCACCCTGACCGAAAGAGGATCGACTTTCGGCTATCACAATCTGGTTGTGGACATGAGGGGTCTTCCGCTAATGCGTTTGGTGGCGCCCGTGATCTTTGACGTGACACATTCCCTGCAACTCCCCGGGGGCTTGGGGCATGCAACCGCCGGGGCGAGGGAGTTTCATCCCTATTTGGCCAGGGCAGCGGCAGCCGCTGGAGTTGACGGATTTTTCATTGAAGTGCATTCAGACCCTGT
>JAOZPW010000139.1 GCA_029932545.1 Thermoanaerobaculales bacterium
GCTCCGGAAACATGACAGGCTGTACCGGTACAGACCCGGATCAGGTTCTTGCCCGGAGGACCCCACAGACAGTGGAACCTCCAAGCCAAGGGTGTGTTCTCAGCCTTCCGTCAGTTTCGGAGGGCACCCCCTTGGATGTCGTGGGTGCTATTTGCACTTCGACCTGTCCAGTATGGTCAGTTTGGGACTCGGAGTCAATATGCATTGGGCACGTTGCGTCCACCCGCCCGCGGTCTGATTCGTTGAGAGCTACAACTGGACCCGGAATGCGTCTACTGACAACCACGATATGATCGGCAACCCCGAGGTGGTGCGCCGCTTTGAAGAGGTGTTCGAACGGCTGTGGAAGGCATTCCGGAAAGAGTAACCCGGCGGAGCCGGGACCAAAAGGAAGCCGTGCGCCTTTAACCTGAGCCCGAGCCCGTTCCCGTTACCGTTCCCGATGTCTGTTCGTTACGGCCCCTTGAAGCTGAACCAAAGCACACACACCGAGAGATTTCCGGGTCGGGCATCCACCGATGATGACATCGTCAGTTGGGGCCGCGGCCGAGAAAAGCCGGGCACGGGCACGGGCACGGGCACGGGCTCGGGTTTGGCCTAACGTCCCGGCGAAAACACCAACGCGCCCATCGTTCTCACCAGCACCAGGAGATACAGCATCGGGCCATGGTGCCGGAGAGAGTAGAGGTCGTATTCCAGTTTGATGCGATGGTCGTCGAGGTCAGAGCAGTAGGGGTGGTTGACCTGGGCCCATCCGGTCAGGCCCGGGCGAACCGAATAGCGATAGCCGAAGAAGGGAATCTGGTCTTCGAGATCTTCAGTGATTTCCGGTCGCTCAGGGCGGGGACCGACGAGGCTCATCTCCCCCTTGAGTACATTGACGAGTTGTGGCAATTCGTCAATTCTCCACCGGCGAAGGAAAGCAGCGAACGGAAGGATCCGCTGATCCTGATGGTCGGCAAATTCGGGTCCGTTCGGCTCGGCTGTTACGGCCATGGTTCGGAGCTTTAAGAGGGTGAATTCCGCGCGAAAGCGTCCGAGCCGGGTCTGGCGGAAAAATACAGGTCTTCCCCCGGTCATGCGGACAATCAGGGACGCCAACAGGATAATGGGAGAGGACATGACCAGGAGTCCCACAGCGACCACGACATCCATTGCTCGCTGGAGATGGTGGAAGGGTGATGACGCGAGGTTGGAGAAATCTCCCGTTGCGATGAACCACCGTGAGTCAACCTGCTGCACCGGGACTCGTCCGGTCAATTCGGTGTAAGCGCCGGCGGCATCAATGACGGCTGTCCCTCGGAAGTTGAGGGCCGCTATTTTTTCGGTAGCCTCGGAATTGGACAGCGTCGCGATAATCAAGAGATCGGCCTTCGAGAGAAGGGTCTGGACCTTTTCCGGTTCCTCTTCAAGCGCCAAGGCCGAAATGTGCCGGCCTATCCGAAAGGGCGCCCAGGGGCGATGTTGTAACTCGACCAGAAGGGAGGTGACGATCGGGCCGTCGCCGACCAGGACGGCTTGCCTCTCCGGCGGGCTGGAACCCCATGCGAGCCAACCTAGTCGGCCGATGGTTTGGAGGGTCAACGCGGTCGTCAGAGTCAACACCAGAAGTCCACGCCCAAATTGCCAGCCGGGGACCAAATAGACGCCCATCGTCAAGGCGACGGGAAGGGCCACTACCAGAGCCGCCATGCGGACCAGAAGTTCGTCGCGTCCTCGCCACACCTGCGGTCGATAGAGATCAAAGGTGGTTGCGAGTGCCAGTTGGGCTCCGATGGCATACGCGATAAAACCTGGGTGTGAGATCAGTACGGCCAACTCCTGGCTTAGAAACTCCGGCAAGAAACGTATCCATGCTGCAGTCAATCCTCCGCAGAGGATCGAGAGGGCATCCAGCAGGGCCAAGACCCACACTGGCAACCAGCGGTTCGCCTGGAATGGTGACATCGCGGCCTATTCTACATTCATCAATCCAAGAACGCTTGAAACGAGAGACTCCGCCACGAATATCTTTGAAATAGAGCTTGTCACTTTCTTTCACAAGCTCTATACTGTAGGGGTGGCCGTAAAAATGGACCTCTCGGAGTTGCGTTGCGATATGGGAAATTGCGGCAGAGTATATGACGATATTTTGATACTTGGAAAGTTGTTCATATGAGGCGCGGAACGGAAAATTCTCTACACTTCCGGTCTTCCGGCGCCTGAGTTGGCTGAAACGAAGGGAGCCATCATGTCAAGTCTGAGGGAAACACTGCGAAAGAAGATCGAGGAGCACCGGCCGCGGACAACGCGTCTGGTCAAGGAGTTCGGCGACGTAAAGGTCGGCGAAGTGACGATCGCCCAGGCGATCGGCGGCGCCAGAGGCGTGCGCTGCTTGGTCACCGACGTGTCCTATCTCGACCCGTACGAGGGCATCCGTTTTCGGGGGAAGACTATTCCCGAGACCTTTGAAGCGCTCCCGAAAGTTCCGGGAAGCGACTACCCATGGGTTGAGGCCTTTTTCTACTTCCTGATGACCGGCGAGATTCCGACCGTCGAAGAGACGATGGAAGTCGTCGAGGAGTTCCAGCAGAAGAGAGCCCTGCCCCAGTACGTGATCGATGTCCTGCGGGCCATGCCTCGTGACAGTCATCCGATGGCGATGTTCTCTGCCGCCATCACAACGATGCAGCGCGAGTCGGTCTTCGTCAAGCGCTACAACGAAGGCATGTCCAAGATGGTCTACTGGGAGCCGATGCTTGAAGATTGCATGAATCTGATGGCCAAGCTGCCGACGATCGCGGCCTACATCTACCGGATGAAGTACAAGGCCGACGTCCACATTGCTGAAGATCCCACCCTGGACCTCGGCGGCAACTTTGCCCACATGATGGGTTTCCCGAAACCCTACGACGATGTTGCGAGGATGTACTTCATCCTGCATTCCGACCACGAGTCCGGCAACGTCTCGGCCCACACGACTCACCTGGTCGCTTCAGCGCTTTCCGACGCCTACTACTCGCTGTCGGCCGGCATCGGCGGTCTGGCCGGTCCGCTCCACGGCCTGGCAAACCAGGAGGTTCTGAGCTGGACCATGAAGTTCATGGACAAGCTTGGCGGCAAGGAGCCGACGGAAGAGCTGGTCAAGGAAGCTCTGTGGGACACCCTCAATTCCGGTCAGGTCATCCCCGGTTACGGTCACGCCGTGCTCCGGAAGACCGACCCCCGCTACGCTTCGCAGCGTGACTTCTGCCTGAAGAACATGCCGGACTATCCGCTGTTCAAGGTGGTTTCAATGATCTACCAGGTTGCGCCAGGCGTACTCGAGGAGCAGGGCAAGGCGAAGAACCCGTGGCCCAACGTCGATGCACAGTCCGGCGTGATTCAGTGGTACTACGGCCTGACGGAGTGGGACTTCTACACCGTTCTGTTTGGCGTCGGTCGTGCCCTCGGCGTGCTGACCAATATCACCTGGGACAGGGCGCTGGGATATGCGCTCGAGCGGCCCAAGTCCTTGACGACGGCGATGCTGGAGAAGACTGCGGGAATTACCGAATAATCGGTGAAACCAACAATAAACGGCGGCCTTCGGGCCGCCGTTTTTGTTGGTGGAAACTGGGGAGAAGGTCAGGTTAGAGGGCGTTGCAGCCTCTGCCCTTCAGGATCCTGCAGTCACCACCCTGTTCCTGCCGGCCTCCTTGCCCTGGTAAAGGGCGCCGTCAGCGGTGCGGATCAGGTCCGTGGCTGTCGGAGGAGGATCAGTCCCCAGTCGGAGTTCCGTCAGTCCGATCGAAGCCGTAATCTGAAGACCCGGCGCCTCGACGACGGGCGAGGGGAGGTGTTCGATTGCAGCCCTGAGTTTTTCTGCGACGCGGACGCCTGTTTCGAGATCGGTTTCGGTCAGAAAGAAGAGGAACTCTTCTCCACCGTAGCGCCCGATCTGATCGGTTGTACGGAGGCAGTCTTTGAGTTCGGTGGCGACTTTCTGCAGCATGGCGTCACCGGCGAGGTGACCCCAGGTATCGTTGACTGTTTTGAAGTGATCAAGATCGATCATGCCGACCGTCAAGGGCCGTTTGTACCGGCTGGCCCGCTCGATCTCGACCTCAAGAGCTTCGAGGATCGCCTCGCGTCTCAAGAGTCCGGTCAGCTGTTCGTAGGTCGCACACTGAAACAACCGAACGTTTTCCAGCACGGTGGCGAGGTTGTGAGAAAACATCCGGAGAAGTCCCTGCTCCTCGGTTGTCAGTTTGCTTCGGTCGTTTTTCGGTCCCAGCAGAAGTAGTCCGACAAGGGTGTCCCCGTTAACCAGGCCGGTGGCTGTCTCTGCTCCAACGGTGCCGATTCTCTGGGCCAAGGCAGGACTGGCGGCTGCGAGAATGTCTGCGGGTAAAGGGCGCCTGGCCAGGCGGAGCTGATCAATGCCGGGGTCACTGCTTTCTAAAAGCAGGGAGCTGTCGTTGTCATCTGATGGTTCGTCCGAGGCGGAAGCCAGAGACAAGAGCAGTCCGCTGGCAGGATCGGAGACCAGGAGAGTGGATGAGGTTACCCCGAAGACTCTTGTGACCTCCTCGACAACGAGGCGCCCGATCGCCCCGAGGTTTCCGAGAGAGGGGAGATTCGCCGCAAGTTCCGCAAGGCGTTCCTTCTGCGCGATCTTCTCAGGGTAAAAGCGGGCGTCGACGACTCGTTGAATGAAACGGCGGACAGGATTAAAAAGCAGGCCGAGCAGGAGCATCGTCAGGGCAAAGAGGGCCACTTGCAGGGGCCCCGCTTGCTCGATCTGGCCGAACCGGCTGGAGAGGGCTTCGAAGACGGCCGAAAAAAGTGCAATGACGACGATACCCACCAGGGCAAGAACCAGGCTTCGCTTGAAGGCGACCCGAATATCGAAGAGGTGGTATCGAAAAATGGCTATGAAAATGACCACGGGGTAGAGCAGAAGAACGATTGGTTGAGCGAGGTCGAACCAAGCTCCGAAGTCAATCTCTTGGGTTCTGGCAAAAGATTCGGCGATGTTATAGAGAACCCAGGGCACCACACCGCTCAAGACAATAAGGGCCTGATTGCGGTGACCCGGTGTTATTGAGTTCCGGAACTGGACAATGAGAATGGTGACGACGGCCAAACCCCAGCCGACGAGGACAACGTGGTTCATGGCGGCATGTGCAAAATCCGCCAGGCCGGAGGTGCCTTGTATCTCGAAAAAATCGGCCGCCGAAAGAAGGGCGGTGATGCCACCCGCCGAAAGGCCGATCGTGTAGTAGAGGCGGGTCAGCCAGGGCCGGTCGTCGAACCATGCATACCTTTTTGGGATGACCGATGCCAGGTGCAATTCCAGTCCCAGCTGAAGACCGGTGAGCAGATAGAAAAGCACCTCTCGATAAAGGAACCAATTTGGGACCCAGGGGATAGAAAGCGGGAGCGCCAACTCGAGGGCGACTGCGATCGAGAAGAACGAGAGCAGGCGGGAGGGGAGTCCATCAGGGGCTCGAAACCTGGCAAGGAGAGCGACCGCGGTGTATCCCAAAATTGCCAAGAGACCCCAGAGCAGGCTCCCCCATGGCAGGGGTGCGCCTGGAATAACCTGAACGGTCTTGATTTCTCCTTTTCGAAGGAATGTGAGGCTGGTGGGCTTCCCTCGAATCAGTGTGGCGGCGGCGCCCAGGATGTCCGGGAGGGTCTCGGTCGGGGTGCCGTCGAGGCTGATGACCATATCGCCCGGTTCCAGACCGGCAAGGTCTGCCGGAAAGCCGGAGATGACACTGGAAATCGTCAGGTCAGACTGATCGTCGCCTAAAGAAAAACCGATGAGCCTTCCGCCCTTTGTTGTTTCATTGATGCCGTTGATCAGGGTCAACACCGCGACCAAAAGGGTTGCGAATATAAGAATTGCGGTGAGAGATCGACGCGTCATATTTATAACGAACCGAACACCTGCCGGTTTCGTCGCCGCCAGTATAACCGGTCGCAATCTGGACTGCCGAGAAACCAGCACCGAGAAACCAGTACTTGATTTTCGAGCGAAAAAGTGTTAACGTGACTTTACAGGATGCCTGGGCAACGAATTGAGAGAGCGAGGGAAATAACTCGACACGTTGTCCTGCAAAGGAGGGTCGATGCAGGGAGGGCGAGAAGGGAGCGGTCCCCAGTATCGGGCCTTTGGTCGGTCACATCTGGATCGTTTGGAACAGCTCAGTGGCCTGTCTGTGGAGCAAAAGGTCGCCCTCAAAGCGGTGTCGGCCGTTTTCCCATTCAAGGTCAACTCCTACGTTCTCGATCGTCTCATCGACTGGACCGACATTCCCAACGATCCCATATTCCAGCTGACCTTTCCCCAAGCCGGGATGTTGGAGCCCGCCGATTTTGGTCTGCTCAGCGACCTGGTGATCCGCAAAGAGGATGAACGCCTGCTGCGGATGGCCCGGAAGGTCCAACTTTATATGAACCCCCATCCGGCCGGACAGATGGATCTCAATATTCCGATGATCGATGGCGAATACCTGCCGGGAGCCCAGCACAAGTACCGTGAGACCTTGCTGTTTTTTCCGTCCCAGGGGCAGACCTGTCATGCCTACTGCACCTATTGCTTCCGTTGGGCTCAGTTTGTCGGCCTGGACGAATTCAGGTTCTCAAGCAGGGAGACGGACACCCTTTTTCGCTATGTGGAGGCCCATCCGGAATTGACCGACCTCCTGCTGACCGGTGGGGATCCGTTGATCATGTCCAGCCGAATTCTGCGGCGCTACATCGAGCCGTTGTTGGGTCCCTCGACCGAACACCTGACGACGATACGGATAGGCACCAAAGCCCTGGGCTACTGGCCTCACCGATTCTTGACCGATCCAGATGCAGATGATCTTTTGCGCCTTTTCGAGGCTGTTCGTTCGAGTGGGCGGCAGATCGCCCTGATGGCGCATTTCTCTCATCCCAGGGAGTTGGAAACGCCGGAGTGCCGAGAGGCAATGCGTCGGATCCAGGATGCCGGCGCCGTGATCCGCTGTCAGGCGCCCCTGATCCGACACGTCAACGACTCGGCATCGGTCTGGTCGTCGATGTGGAAGGAGCAGGTCAAGCTCGGCGCCGTTCCGTATTATCTTTTCATCGAACGAAATACAGGTCCCAAGCATTACTTTGAAGTGCCTTTGGCTCGTGCGCTCAAGATCTTTAGCCAGGCTTATGCAGAGGTTGGCGGGCTGGCGCGGACTGTTCGGGGCCCCTCGATGTCTGCTGCCCCCGGCAAGGTGTTGATTGACGGTGTGACCGAGGTTGCCGGGGAGCGGGTCTTCGTGCTGAAAATGATCCAGGGCCGAGATCCTCAATGGGTCAACCAGGTCTTCTTTGCAAAATTTGATCCCCAGGCGGTTTGGCTGGATGACCTGGAGCCTGCCTTCGGGGAGGATCAGTTCTTCTTCGAACGCCGGATGCGCGCAATGCGATCCGGTCTGTGGGAACCCGAGTGGAAGATCGATACCGACCACGAGCAGGCAAGCGCCTGAGGAGCTTTTAGCTCTCAGCTTTGCCTTTTTCGAAAAGCCACAAGAAGAGCAGCCACAAAAAGGTATGAAGAAGCAAGAATAGCCACAAAAAGGCACAAAAAGGGGAATAAGAGGCCTCTAACCTCTTTTCCTGTTGGTTTTATTAGAGGTTTCGACTGTGTTCATTGTGTTTCTCTTCGTGCATTCTTGTGCCTTTTTGTGGCTATTTTCCCCTCTTTGTGGCGTTTCCCTTGAACTATTGCCGTTGCCTCAGCCGACAGCTACTCAATCAGGTCCTTGAACCTGTGGTTCTTGGCGAGGGCTTTGACAATCACCGGTGGCGTCAGCGGCAGGCGGTTGATCTCGACATCGAGTGCGGCACAAACGGCGTTGCGGATGGCCGCAGCAGTCGGGATGAATGCAGGTTCGCCGAGGCCCTTTGACCCGAAGGGTCCGTGACCGGGTGCATCTTCCAACAAGGCAACCGTCACGGGTGGGGCATCGTCCGAAGTCGGGATTAAATAGTCGGTGAAACTGGGGTTGAGCAATCGCCCTTGATCGAGCTTGAGTTCTTCGGTCAAGGCCCAGCCCATCGCCTGGACGACGCCGCCCTCAACCTGACCTTCCGCTGCGGTGTGGTGCAGAACACGTCCGACGTCGTGTGCCGCAGCAACGTGTTCGACTCTGACCAGGCCGAGATCCGGGTCAACGGCGACATCGACGACGTGGCAGGCCATCGCATACGAGGCGTAGGGTTCACCCATGCCGGTGGCCTCGTCAAACTCTCGTGGTTCAGGTCGGTACCAGCCGGTGGAGATCGTCTCGATCCGCCGAGCGGCCATCTCCCGGGTGACATCAATCAGGGGGACCGATGGCCCACCACCAGAAACTCGGGCGCAGCTCTCGGCCAGTTCGACGTCTTCCGGTCGGCAACTCAGTAACTCGGCGGCGATGGGGTCCAATCGCCGGCGGAGCCGTTCAATGGCGTCCAGTACGGCCCGTCCGGAGGAGTGGGATCCCCTTGAGGCAACCGTCGGGCCGGAATCAGCGACCGTCGTTGTGTCCGGCTGCCACACCTGGACCTTCTCGGGTTGAATTCCAAGGGCGGTGGCGGTGACCGTCTGGACGGCGGTCAGATTCCCCTGGCCCATTTCGGTCAGGCCGACCCGGACGATGACCGAGGCATCCGGCTGCAGGATCACCACCGCAGACGACCGGTCCAGGAACTGTCCGCCGCGGTGAAGGTTGATGCCGTACAAGACCAGGCCGATGCCCCGCCCACGGCGCCAACTGTCCGGCGCCCTCATGGCTGTTTGATGCTCTTCAGAATCCTTCACCGCACGGTCCAGACAGGCTCGGGCCATCTGAGGGGCCGCAAGCGGCTGGTCAGTGCAGGTCAAGGGATCTGAGGGGGTTACGAGATTGATCCGGCGAAATTCGAGCGGGTCCATGCCCAATCGGTGGGCGAGTGTGTCCATAGTCGCCTCGGCGGCGAAACTGACCTGTGGCGCTCCGAAGCCGCGATAGGCCCCCCCGAAGAGGTTGTTGGTGAAGGCAATCCGAGTTCGAACCATGACGTTGGGAACGGCGTAGGGGCCGATGGCCGACACGTTGGCCCGTTCGGCGACCACAGTCGACAACCCGGCATAGGCGCCGCAATCCAGCACGGCTTCCACTTCGGCAAACACCAACCGCCCATCTTTGTCGGCGCCCCAACGATGGTGCACGACCATTGCGTGGCGCTTGGTCGTCACCTGGAGGTCGAATTCCCGGGAATAGAGCAGCCTGACCGGGCGCTTGGTGCGCCACGCCAATACTGCGGCACATGCTGCCGGCTCCGAAGGGTAGTCTTCCTTGCCGCCGAAGGCCCCGCCGGTCGGCGCCTGCTCGACGCGGACCGATGCCAGGGGAATTGCAAGTACCCGGGCAACGGCCTGCTGGATGTAAAAAGGGCACTGACAACTTGCGGAAATGGTAATTCGATCACCCTCGGGCACGGCCAGGCAGGCCTGAGGTTCCAAATAGGCGTGGTCTTGTCCGCCGATTTCATAGTGGGCCTTGACGATCACTTCGGCATCGAGATGATCAGGGTCGGTCTGACCACGAAGGACCTGGAAGGTGTGGAGCAGGTTGTCGTTGCCGTGAAGGGTCGGGGAGGCCTCGTCGAGGGCCTTTTCCGGATCGAACACCCCGAGCTGATCCTCATAGGCAGGGCTGATCGCCCGCGCGGCGTCCCAGGCCTCCTCCGGCGTACGAGCTGCCACTAGAGCCAGCCGGTCACCGACCATGCGCACTCGGTCTGTGACCAGCAGCGGTTGATCGGGGAAGT
>JAOZPW010000420.1 GCA_029932545.1 Thermoanaerobaculales bacterium
CTGGCAGTGCTCACCGGCATGATCGGCTCGGATTACCTGCCGGATTTTTCCGGGTCAATTCTCTTCCTCGAAGAGGTCGGAGAGGCCATCTACCGGGTGGACCGCATGCTGACCCAACTCAAGCTCGCGGGCGTACTGGATCAGATCGCCGGCTTGGTCTTCGGCCGGTGCTCCGACTGCAGTCCCGGCAAAGGCTACGGTTCCTTGACCCTGGAAGAAGTCCTGTCCGACCACATCGCGCCCCTGGGCATCCCAGCCTGGTACGGCTCGATGATCGGCCATATCGAGGATAAGTTCACGATCCCCCTGGGGGTCGAAGCGGAGATCAACGCCGACAGCGGGACGATCAAGCTCCTGGAGCCGGCAGTCGTTTGATTCATCCACGAAGAGCATGAAGAAGTAATCCACTAAGGACACGAAGTGGCACGAAGAGAACAGAGTAAGTGGAGAGCGGTTATGCGCCCTTCAGTTCGTCTTCGTCAGGAGCCCAAACGATTTTCATTCGTCAGCTGCTGCGAAGATTCGGCGCCTGGCATCGTCGTGTGAGATACCGTGACCTCCGTCAATCTGTCGTTCCGCGATGCCAAGGTCACGGAGAAGCTCGATCTCTTCACGCATTGCCTCAAATTCGTGGACATCGAGCACAACTACAGAACCTCGTCCGTGCTGCGTCAGTATCAACGGCCGCCGTGATTGTTGAACCTGCGCAATCAGGGCCGCGCTCCGCGCCCGAAACTCCGAAACCGGTTTGATATCTTCCGCAACGTTTGGACCAGTCATAAATACCTCCTTCGGTACGTAATATTGTACCTTGTAAAGGTCAATGATCGATTCGTATCGAATTCGACCGCCTTATGAAAGAGAAAAAGAGTGTCCCTTTTTCTTGTCCGGGAATGCGGTGCTGGTTCGGCGCCGTGCACACCAATCTTCATCGCTGCGGCAGCGGCCGGCGCGGGCGCCGGTGGCTCCCTGTGGGCCACCGACCTCGGCATCAACAACAGCGGTGACGAGGCCTTGACCACCAAGTTTCAGATGCTGCCGCGCGGCGCCGACAACACCGACGTTCCCTTCTCCGACGAGTTCATCATTGAGCCCAATACCAACGCCAACTTCATCGACATCTGGAAACTCTTCACCGGCGGCGACGGCGCAGGCGCGATCAACGTCTGCGTCAGCGACCCTGCTGCCGCGGGCGTTGTCACCCGCACCTATAACACCAGCGACGCCGGGACCTTCGGTCAGACAATCGTCGGTATGCGGGGCGCCGCGCCGGCCAAGATCGGCGCCGGCGAAAAGGCCCGTCTGGGCTACCTCTTCGAGAATGACACGTACCGGACGAACATCGGTTTTATGAACGCCGGCGCCACCGAGATCACAATCATGGCCGAGTTCTTTGACATGGAGGGCAACTCCTTGGGCACCAAGAGAACCACCCTGGCGCCCTATTCCAATACCCAGTGGAACAGGGCCTTCACCCGGACTCCGATCAACGCCGACGACATCACCGCGGGCTTTGTCGATGTCTGGACCAACACTGTCGACGGCGCCTTTCTGACCTACGCCTCGATCGTGGACAACGGAACCGGCGACCCGACTACCATCTGGCCCTTCTAGCCCGCACTCGCCGTTGAACAGGCGCGCTCTTGGTTTCTGGGGTGATCGGAGGCGACAACGGGCGCGTCCAATGACAGGGGCCGAGACAGATGGCCGCGGCAGCAAACCCAGGCCGTCTCAAAAGTCATTGTGAAAGACCGTCGGGTTCTCTCTGGTCTTTCCCAAGACCAATCGCCATTTGCGAGCAGCTGTGGGAGCGGGATTTATCCCCTCCCGAGATACCACTCCGGTACCGAAACGCCCGTCGGGCGGGGATAAACCCCGCCCCTACGATGGTCCTCAAATGCAATAGAATCACTCAGAGAAGCCTTCAGTTTATTCGGTGGCTTCGAATCTCTGACCTCATGGTGCGACGGTGTGGCCCAACTACGCCCCCTTATGGCTAAGTATCTCTCTTAAATTACCAACACCAATGCATTTTCTATCCCGGCCTTCGGGAGCGCGCGAGCGCACTCCCGCTCGGTCTTTTCCCGGAGGGGCAGCATTTCTCAGGAAGTGGGGAGGACCGCCCCTCCGGGAAAATGACCTCGGCGGCCTACACCACTAGCCGGGACTCTGTCGCTGTAGTGACCGCCGTGGGTTGCCAAGCTCGATTTTTCCAGTGACGGCGCATCACTCGGGAGGTCTGCGGAGAAAAAATACGAAGCATGGCACGCCCCGTCCCAGGGGTCTTGGCGCTCTCATGATTAAGCGCCGGCATCGACCGCGTCGGCAAAGACGAGCGCCCCTCCCCGACGGCGAGTGCCGGGTGCAGCATTCTTCATCAAGCAGATCCCCCGATACAACCGGCGTTACGAAGAATGCTGACACCGGGCAACGCACGGCGGGCGCGTCGGCAATCGAATTTCGGCCAACGCCGTAGGCCGCCGAGGTCATTTCCCTCAAGGGCGACGCTCTCCCG
>JAOZPW010000421.1 GCA_029932545.1 Thermoanaerobaculales bacterium
AGACCAGTATCTCGTGGTCTGGACCTTCGATTACTATGGAGACGCATCCGATTTCGATATTGTCGGGAAATTCATTCCCTGGAACAATCTTGCCACTGGGCAGGCCTTTCAGATCGATGGCCGGGTCGGATATCAGAACAAGCCGGCGGTGGTATATACGCCGGAGACTCTGAACTTCTACCTCGTCTACCAGGACGACACTTCAGGGGCGAATGAAATCAGCGGATGCACCGTGGCGGCAGATGGAAGCAGCGTCGGGACAGTGCTGGGCATCAGTGGTGGACTCGGTGGCTACCGGAATCCCAGCATCGCATGGAACAGCCGCAGTCAGCGCTACCTTGTTGTCTACGATGGGCCGCCGCCTGATGCTTGTGGAATTGCTGCCATCGGCCGCCAGCTGAACTCGACAGGAGCCCCGGTCGCAGCGGAATTCAACATCAGTTCCGCTTCCTACTCTGAAGGCGCCTTCCCCGATGTGGCTTCCTGCCGGGGAAACTACCTCGTTTCATTCTCGACCGCCGACAATGGCGGCGCCAGTACTTATGGCTGCTTTCGGTTCATTTCCGACCTGGGCCTTCCATCACCAACGGCAAGGTGTCCGACCCCGGAGCAGCAATCGTGGACCTATACCTCAGTTGATTGCAGCGAGGGAAGCGGTGAGTATCTTCTGACCTGGGCTTCTTCCTTCAGTGGAACCGGCTGGACTTCAATGGGGATCATGGGCGCCTTCATCGACTCCTCCGGAAACGCCGGAGACAATTTCACTCTCTACGGGACTCCGGACGATCTTGATTATTTTTTACCTGCCCTCGCCTCCGGCGCCGGAGGGAAGGCCCTCGTATCGTGGCTGTCGGAACGTCCTCCGTCCGGGGGAGCATGGGACATTCGAGGCCGGTTGGTCGGAAACATCCTCTTTGCCGATGATTTCGAGAGCGGTGACACTTCCCTCTGGTGAGAAGGTCGGGTTAAAACCGGATGAGGATTTTGTCACAGTCTATCGATATACCACTGACAGGTTTTATTTCGGGATCATTATTCCTGAACCCTTGAATTGGATGTGATAAAGGAAATCACTATCCCTAAAACGGAGGAGGAGTTATGAGGTATTGGACAGTCGTGATCGTTGTGTTGGTCGTAGGGTGTTCGTCATTGGTGTGGGGGCAGAACATCCAGGACATCGTATTTTATGATGGGTTCGAGTCCGGCGATACTGCGGGCTGGTGGGCGCCAGCTCGGGTCGGCGAGACAGGTCAGACGACCTGCTATGACGCCGGTGGGATCGTCATCGACTGTGCGGGTACGGGCCAGGATGGCGATCTTACGCCGGGTGTGGCGTGGCCCAACCCGCGTTTTGTCGATAATACCGATGGAACGGTGACCGATATGTTGACCGGACTGGTCTGGCTCAAGGATGCCAGCTGCGCTGATATTGGTCCGAACGGCAATGGAACGGCCAACTTTTCGACGGCCCTTTCGGCGGCGGCGGCGCTGGCCAACGGGACCTGCGGCCTGAGTGACGGATCGACGGCCGGGACCTGGCGGGTGCCGAGCTACTTTGAGCTCCTGAGTCTGCTGGATCTCGATTACACCTTCCCGGCCCTGTCCAACGGCGAGGGAACGGCTAAGTGGACCGAGGGCGACGTCTTTGTGGGCGTACAGTCGGGCAGCTACTGGTCGTCGACATCCTCCGTGGGCTCCGCAAACCACGCGTGGTTCGTGTACCTCGACAACGGCTACGTCAGCGCCGCCACCAAGACGGACCCCCTCTATGTGTGGCCGGTTCGGGTCGGACAGTGAGTGATTTGAAAGAACGACCCTCATGGGGTTGAAGCTCAACGACGGAGGTCAGCTGATGAGAGTTTTCGGGAATCGATTGAGGGAGGGCGCCACATTGTGGCCGGTTCCATTTCTTTCCATGGTGAAGGGTGGTTTCGACATGTCACGGCAAATTCTCAGCGTTGTTTCGGTCATGTGTCTGGTGTTTCTGGCGGCCTCGCCCGGTGCGGCCCAGTGGGTGTGGCAGAACCCCCTGCCGCAGGGGAATGACCTTGAAGCTATCTGGGGCTCATACTGGACGGATGTCTTCGCCGTCGGAAAGAATGGGACGATTCTGCACGGCGACGGCTGGACGTGGTCCTCAATGGATTCCGGCACCGGAGTAGGACTTTACGGCGTCTGGGGTACGGCGAGTAACGACGTCTTCGTTGTCGGAGCCGATGGAACGATCCTTCATTTCGACGGCAGCTCATGGTCTCCAATGGGCTCCGGTACGACGGTGTGCCTGACCGGTATTTGGGGCACGGCGGGCAATGATGTGTACGCGGTTGGTTACGCTGGGGTGATTCTTCATTTTGACGGGACCTCGTGGTCTGCCATGACCTCCGGTGTTTCCGAAGGGCTCAATGCGATATGGGGCTCAGCGGCAAACGCTATCTTTGCCGTCGGGGAAGCAAGCGAAGATCCCGGTGGGGGTGATCACGGAACAATCCTGCACTATGACGGGACGTCGTGGTC
>JAOZPW010000140.1 GCA_029932545.1 Thermoanaerobaculales bacterium
ATTCTGTATAGACGATCGCCGAAGACGATTCTGCGACGTTGGCGACGTCCTGGCCGGTAGCGATGAACATCGCCGTAATGCCGTTCGGTGAATGGCAGCCATTGTTGTTGGCGCCCGAGAGCATCGAGCCGACGTTGGAAACCCCGGCCTGATAATGGATCGTTGCCGGCTCGACCCGCATATGTTGAACCAGGACATCCCGGGGAATCACCACCTCAGCAGTCACCCTTTTGCCCCGGGTCCGCATCAGATTGATCTGCGAGTGTTTCTTGTCCGTCGCAAGATTACTCTCGAGGAAGAATGACCGGACGTTGTCCAGATTGTCCAGCATCCACGAGCAGGCAGCGAACGTGGCGCGCCCGACCATGTTCTGGCCTGCAGCGTCCCCGGTTCCGAAATTGAACCGGAGGTAGGCGAATTTATTGGAAAGGAAACTGTCAATATCGAGGAGCTTGGCCACACTCGAAGTCGCCTCAGCCGCCTGCCGGATTTCATCCATGTGATCGTAAACCCAGCCCCTGAAATCCCGAGCCTCCCTGGCCGAGTCAAAAACGAATACCGGCGCGCGCTGCATCCGATCGTCCGAGACCGTGCAGATCACCCCACCGGATAGATTCATTACCTTGATGCCCCGGTTGTATGAGGCCACGAGCGTTCCTTCGGTCGTAGCAAGAGGCACCAGGTATTCACCTTCTGCGTATTCACCGTTGATCTTGATCGGACCGGCAAAGCCGATCGGTATCTGGGCGACGCCTGTGAAGCTTTCGATATTGCCGTTCGCAACCTTTGGGTCAAACGAATAGGAGAAGACGTTCTTGGGATCCGCCCCGCTGTATTCACGAACGAATTCCTGACGTTTTGCGATGATCTCGGGGCCGAAATCGTCCTCTTTGTCAATCGGAACGGTCACACGGTGCTCCTTATGGAGCTTGATCGCATCCTTAATCTTGAAACTCAACGTACCGAAGGGTGAAGCGGTGAATTCGAACCTGATTTCGTGTTTGCCGAGCTCCAGCGTCTGCCCTTTCCATATCAGATCGATCGTTTTGCCCAGGGCAAATGGAACCGATGATTCGGGGCTGATCTCGGCAGGACTGAGGGCCTTCCCCGAACCAAGGCGGATCTCGAGATCTTCCAGCGGAACCTTGGTCCCATCAATCGTAAGGCCTAACATGCCTGTGAAAATCGCATCACTGAGGCGATTCTTGAGCGTCAGGCTTACTCCGTCCGAGGTGTTTTCGAGACTTCCAAAAGTGTAAAGCTGTTTCAGTACCAGGGACGGGATTTTCATGGGGCCTCCATCAATCAGCAGTTTTCAGTCGCCAAGTATAACCGGGAAGAGAGCTATCAGCTATAAGCTGTCGGCTCTCAGGCGATGAGTGAGCGCCTTCTCGATGTAAGTTGTATGGTACCGCTGTCCACAAGAGAGGGCAGTCGTCTCGGCCAGATGACAAGCTGAGAGCCGATAGCGGAGAGCTGACAGCACCCGAAAGAGCCAGAAAGCCATATTTTTGGCTCTTTCGGGCCAGGCATGCATCTTGCGTTCTCTCCTGGAGACGGAGGAAAAGATGTCAAACAACAAATGGATTTACATCGTATTCATCAGCAGTTGTCTCATCAGTTTCAACCCTGCTGCCGAGGCTCAAAGCTCCTGGAGTCCCGGTGATACCGGTTCGGTCCGATTCCGCCTCGGCCTCTTCGAGCCCACGGCCGACTCGAACTACTGGGACGAAAAGTTTGACGTCTGGACCTGTAGTGGAGAAGATTTCCAGGATTTTGTTTGGGGCGTTGACGGCCTGTGGATGGTTGGGCCGACCATGGGTTTTCAGGCGGGTTCGTCCTGGTATGGGGGGGCCACATCCCAATACTACCGGGACTGGGTCGATGACGCTGGCCGAAATATCTCACACCGAACCGAGCTGACAACCTGGGATTTGACCGTGGCTGCGATCTTCAAACCACTCAGAGGTTCGATGTTTCGGCCCTACTTCGGTATCGGAGGCGGGCTTCTGTCGTGGCGACTGCTGGAATATGGAGACTTCATCGACTTTGGGAATGACGGTTCTGTGGTGTACGGCACTTACCGCGATGATGGGACGACCTTTATGGCCTTTGGTCTGGTCGGCCTGGAGTTTCTCAGTCGGAACGGTTGGTCGTTCTTTGTCGAGGGAAGATGGAGGGAAGCCGATACGTCGTTGGGCGGCGGATTTGGAGGCCTCAACCAGCGACTCGACCTCTCGGGCCCTGAACTCAGCGCCGGCATAGGCTGGAATTTTTGACCTCTGTAACCTCCGCAGTGGAAGACGAAGATTTCCAAAGTATTGGAGCGTTCTGCGGTATACTGAAACAGTGCCAAAAACAATGGAGGATCTCGAATGATTTCAACCCGCAGCCTGGTTGGAAGGAATGAAGCGACTCTTGACCAACTCCAGTCACAGCACGAAGGCCACGAGGTGCGTCTGGAAGAACTGAAACTGAAAACACTGCTGACCCCCGAGGAAGAGTTCGAAGAAAAACAGTTGAAGAAAAAGAAACTCCGGCTGAAAGATCAGATGGAACTCCTTCGAAGAGTGGCGTCCTGATCCCAAACCCGAGGAGCCGGAACAAAGCGTGTTTCGGCTAAGCCTGGAAGGTATCGGTTCCAGTGGTGCCCTTGGTAGCGCTTGCTCCCTGTTCCTTGAATCCTGTACCCTGAGACCCAACGCATTGGCCGTTGCTTCGACCGTCGAAAATCCGCGGTGTCAATGCCTACAAATATGACAGGGGAACCCATGCCTCGCTTTGCCATCCTGGACCCCCTGACCCTGATGGGTCAAGGGCTGATCACAGAATTAGAACTATCTTTCCCCGAGGCCGAGCTCGACCTCTTTCACACCGCAGAAGATGACGAACACCAGATCGCCGAAATTGGCGGTCAGGCGGCCATGGTGCCTCCTCTAGACGAAGGGGCATCCCTGTCGGAGTATGACGTTGTGATTCTGGCGGCCGATCGGACCAGCCCTCGCCTCAAGATGCTCGAACAGGCACTTGAGGATGAGGGCGAATTTATTTTCATTGACGCCTCGTCCCTGGGCCACTATCGCCACCTCACATCACCCGCCCTGAATGCCGATGCCATGACTTCAGGAGCGCGGCTTTGCCCGGCCAACCCCACGATCGTCGTGGCGGACTGCGTTCTTCGGGCCTTGGCCGCCTTCGAGCCCACAGCACTGACGATTGCCGCCATCGAACCCGTGTCGATTTACGGCAAGGAGGCGGTAACGACGCTGGCGCATCAGGCTGCCCAACGTCTGCAAGGTGACACCGTTTCCGAGAAAATTAACAAGAATATCGCTGCGTTCAACATGACGGCGGTTTCCGGCGCCGAGCTGGTGAAGGAGGCTTCTTCCCTCTTCCCTGATTTGGAAGTTGCGGCCACCCGAACGCTCGGCGGCTGCTTCCACGGCCACCTGGCCATCTTGAGCCTGACCTTTGCCGCACCCCTGCCCCTCAAGACTGCCATCCGTGCCCTGAAGAAGGCGCCCGGCCTCTCAATAAAGAAATCATCACTGAGCGTCGATGGTGCCAGTGATCGAGAAGGGGTTTGCGTAACACAGGTTGAACCCTCTTCCGGAGGGCAGATGTTGACCCTTCAGGCGATTGTCGACGGCCTGCAAATCGGTGGAGCTGGGACGGTTGCCGCAATCCTGAAGGGGTTTGGTGTGAGTTGAGGAATATGGGTCTCAAAAAAACCCTCGGCGGATCATAACCAAGCCTCTCTTTATTTCATTGTGATTCATCGGATCCTCAAAGCGGATTCAAGAAAACGGCGAAGATTGCTGCGTATTTCGCGCCGCAGTAGATCACTGGTGAGAAGATCGGGCTAACCCCAAAACCCTAATCTCTTGTCAGTGTTTCTCCTGAGTATTAAGCACCCCAAACCAATCTCAGCTATGATGGCGACCGGCCGGAACACCTGCGCGGCCCGAACAAGGAGAAACTCATGAGCAGTCCCCTGAACAATCTTGAGCCACAGGGCCTCTGGGCCCGTTTTGACGGCATCCGTCTGACCCCCCGCCCCTCCAAGCACGAGGAAAAAATCATCGAGCACATGAAAAAATGGGGTGCGGACGGCGGCCACGAAGTACATCAGGACGCAGCCGGAACCCTCTGCATCCATGTGGCGGCAACGCCCGGGCATGAGCAGGCAACAACGATCGTCCTTCAGAACCACATGGACATGGTCTGCGAGAAAAACTCCGACATCGAACACGACTTCATGACCGAAGGCATCAAGGTCGCTGTCGATGGTGACTGGGTCCACGCGATCGGGACTACGCTTGGTGCGGACAACGGCGTTGGCCTTGCGGCCGCCATGGCTATTGTTGATGATCCCGAGGCTATCCACGGTCCCCTCGAACTTCTCTGCACCGTCGATGAAGAAACCGGCTTGACAGGTGCCAAGCAGTTAGATTCCTCAATCGTGTCAGGTCGCGTCATGCTCAACCTGGACACCGAAGAAGATGGCGCCGTCTACATCGGCTGTGCCGGGGGCGCCGACAGCAACGCCCATTTGCCTCTCGTACGGCGACGCGGCCTGTTAGGTTCCGTTCCTGTGCGATTGACCGTTCGCGGCCTCAGGGGTGGTCATTCCGGACTCAACATCATCGAAAACCGTGGCAACGCCATCCGTTTCGCCCTCGAAACCATTCTGGCCGCAATGCAACAGGATTCGGATATCGACGTCGTTGACTTCGACGCCGGAACCAAGCACAACGCCATTCCGCGGGAGTGTTTTGTCACGCTCCGGATCCTCAAGGACCGGATCGAGCAATTCAAGACCGCAATGGCCGACTGCGAGAAGGGGTTCAAAGAGGAATTCGGTTCGGCGGAGCCCGCGATCGAGCTTGGACTTGACGAACTCGATGATACCGACCAAAACCAGAAGGTGCTGGAGACAGATGTCCGTGACACCTTCCTGCGCCTGATCGACAGTCTGCCCCATGGGGTGCTGGCGATGTCCCGGGACGTCCCAGGCCTGGTGGAGACCTCGTCAAATCTGGCGGTCGTACGAACCTCTGATGAATCGGCGCACTTCGTTTGCTCGCATCGATCCTCGGTCATGCCGGCCCTTTTTGCCGTACGGAGGAGAGTCGGTTCGATCTTCCACCAGGTGGGTGCAACCGTTGTCATCAGGGACTCCTACCCCGGGTGGAAGCCCAATCCCCACTCGCCCATCGTACAGACGACGGTCAAGGTCTTTGAAAAGATCTTCGGCGAGACCCCCGACCTCAAGGCAATTCACGCCGGCCTCGAGTGCGGCCTGCTGATCGAGAAGATACCCGACATGGACTGCGTTTCCATAGGGCCGGAAATCCATAATGCCCATTCCCCCGAAGAGAAGGTGCAGATCTCGTCAGTTCAACGGTTCTACACACACCTCAAGGGTGTGCTGGCGGAGCTGGCCTAGGAGCCTGTAGGGCATAGGCCGCCGAAGCGACTGCAGGGTTGAGTTGATCCCCGGCATCTGCCCCACAGGCTCCAATAATGTGCTGCGCGCATTGTTAGGGGGATGGATTGCCAGAAGCCGCTTGGTTCTGGTAGTTTGCGGTGATTTTCTTGTGGGAATTCGGTTATAATGACACATGTCCAAGAGACGGTATCGGCCATGCAAAAAGACTCGACGATTTCGACACTCCTCTCTTCGAGGCATGAAATATGAATTTCAAAAACCACCCCGCGCGAAGCGCGATAGACTAGGAGCGCGGCCGGATCGAGCCTAGATGCCGCCATGAGGCAAATCGTAAATTTATGGGGCCAATACGGCGCGCTCCTAGCCTTCGAAGAGATTCGATAATTCGATAAAAGGGGCGGGTTTCAAACCCGCCCCTTTTTTGAACGAGGGAAACGAGCCTCTCGCAAAGATCGCCGAGAACGCAGAGTAAGGAAAACAAAGAAAATGTCACCAATTCTCATTGTGGAGGCGGGCGTCCCGCCTGGCTCGGGCGCTTGTTTGAATTCTCTCTCTCCGATCTCTGCGCCTCTGCGAGAAAACTGTCTTCCTCCGCCCCATCATCCCAGTGATGTTCCCAGCCCTTCGCCATCTCGAGTCGGCACGATGTGCTGATGGTCCTCGATGTTCAGGGTCAGGACGACCTCATGGTCAGCGTAGAGCCTTCGCCATCCGGTCGCGGCGCGCAGTTCATGGCCTGCAACCAAGTCACTCCTGATCCGACGGGTAAAGGGTCCGGCGCCGATGGTGATCCACCGGCGCCCTATCTGGGTCTCGTAGCGACGGCAGCGGATGACGGCGGCCAGGAGGATGACCCCGGCGGCTGCACTGACAACGCCGAGGGCCTCGATCAGCGTTCCCGCCAAGAGAACCATCAGGGCGATGCCACCAACCGCGAGTATCAAACCCACCAACCAACCCGACAGCCGAACCGTCCCCTTGAGAGACACTCCCTCGAAATGGTCGGGAACTTCGACATCGTCGTCGGCCAGGGCGCGTCTCAGGTGAATCGGCATCGGCTTGAGCGTAACCCGATCTGCAGGTTGATGACAACAGGGCCTATTCAGAACTGATCGAGAATGATGGTGATCTCCTGTGGACGACGTGGACCTTGTGGACCCAGTGGACTGTCTACCTCGTCCAGAGGGTCCACTCCGTCCACTTCCGGGCTCTGGCTCGGGTGAAGCCGCGGAATTAGCCTTCGGGTTAGTTTTTTCTCTCAGCCCACACACCCAACGTACACTTGGTGTATGAACAACGAGACAACCGACACGATCGAACGAGCCGCTGAGGCGATCAATGGCGCCAAGGCGCTCCTCATCTGCGCCGGGGCGGGGATGGGTGTCGATTCCGGCCTCCCCGACTTCCGCGGCGACGAGGGCTTTTGGAATGCCTATCCCCCATTGCGCCAGCTGGGCATTTCCTTCGTCGAGATGGCCAATCCCGGGTGGTTCGAGCAGGACCCAGCTCTGGCGTGGGGTTTTTACGGCCACCGGCTCAATCTGTACCGCGACACCTCGCCCCACCGTGGATTCGAAATTCTCAAGGGTTGGGCAGAGAATATGTCTCATGGGGCCTTCGTTTTCACATCCAATGTCGACGGGCATTTTCAGCGGAGCGGCTTCTCCGACGATACGGTTCTGGAATGCCATGGTTCGCTCAACCATCTGCAATGCTCGAGCCCCTGCGGCTACTCCATCTGGTCCGCCCACACAACCCGGGTCGAGGTCGACGAAGAGACCTTCCGGGCCTCCGGCATCCTTCCCTGTTGTCCGGATTGCGGCACCCTGGCCCGGCCCAACGTCCTGATGTTCGGTGACTACGGTTGGGTCCCCCATCGTTCCCACGCCCAGGAGAGCCGTTTTCGGAGCTGGATGGCATCGGTCCCGGACGGGGGGCTTGTCGTTGTTGAACTCGGCGCCGGCACCGCCGTGCCGACGGTCCGTTACGCAGCTGAAAGGGCGATCGATTCGGCTGGAGGCACCTTGATTCGAATCAATATCCGGGAACCCCAGGTCCCCCGTGGTGAGATCGGCATCGCAGCCGGCGCGCTGGAGACTCTTGAGGCGATTGAGGAGAGGATTAATTCAGAAACTGGAAACTAGAAACTGGAAACTGGTATCGGCAATGCCTTGAGTTCCCTGCCGGAACCTCAGAAGCACATTTTTCTCGGAGAGATCACAAAGCAGGCATGGATAAGAAGGAGAGAATTGATCCACGAAGGACACGAAAGAAAAGCCATTTAAAGACACAGTGAATCTCATGAGCGGGAAGAGAGTCTCAGTTCCTGCGGTGTCGTTAAAGCGTGGAATCAAGTTTCCAGTTTCCAATTTCTAGTTTCCAACACCAATTGCCAGTTTCTACTTCAGCGCTTTTACGAAGGCCTCACCGACAACCCCGAGACGCCAGCCAGTCAGGCCGGCGCCTTCGAGCGCCCGGACATCGGCTCTTTCACCGAGCTCGGCCACTGCTTCCATGGTTGCCCTCGGACACAGGACAGCCCCGTCGATCTCGAGCCCCTCTGCAATGGCGTCTCTGGCCTTGACCAGCTTTGCCATCCTTTTCTTGGTAGCAGGATCGCCGGGAGGCCTCCGGGGAGGCCGCTGCCACTCCGGTGCTTCCTGAGGTTCGCTTAATAATTCTGCAACGGCCTTTCCATAGCGCCCAACAAACCGTGGCCCTATCCCTGGGACCTTGCCCATTGCCTTCGGTCCCTCAGGAATGATCTGGGCCATTTGAAGCAACGGCTGGTTACCCAGGATCTTGAACGGCGGCAGGTCTCTGGCTTGAGCCCGGGCTTCCCGCCACTCAACGAGCGTAAAGGCGCGATCCCGCGCACTGCCTCGCAATGCATTGACACCCTTGATCCGTTCAAAGGCTCGGGGTTCCCGCTCCACCGATTTGTGTCGGACGCCCTCCAGACGCGTGAAATCCTCTCTGGCCCACTGCCACCGGCCCAGGGCCTCAAGGCGGTCTCGAAGGAGTCCAACAAGAGCCGCGAGATGCGCCGTATCGGCCGCCGCGTAGGTCACCATCGATTCGGTCAACGGCCTTCGGCCCCAGTCGGCCCGTTGGTGCCTTTTGTCCAGTGCAATGTCAAAATTTGATTCCAGAAGGGAAGCAAGCCCGGTCTTCTTCTCACCGAGCAGCATGGCCATGATCTGGGTGTCCTGAAGGCCGTGAATCTCTGCCTCATAATCCCTGTCGAGGACCCGGATATCGTAGTCGGCACCGTGCATCAGGACCGCAATTTCGGAATCCCCACAAACTTCCCACAGAGGCGACAGCGCCTCGGCCTCAATAGCAAGCGGGTCAATGACTGCATGCTCCCCTGCCACGCTGATCTGAACCAGGCAGACCTTGTGGAAGTAGGAATGCAGCGAATCCGCCTCAGTGTCCATGGCAAAAACACCGGCATTGCGGCACCTATCAGCCAGATCACCAATGGCGCCGGGGTTGTCAATCCAGAGAGGGCTGAGGGCGTCAGTCATGCGGGGATGGTAGCAGGATATGCAATTCGTCCGACGAATTGCCCAGTTTCCAGTTTCAATCTCCCCACTATGCTACCTTCCCCTCCGGAAGATCTCCGGCGGAAGGAACCTTCTCTCAAGACATGGGCATTCACCTCGACATCGCCACGGCCAAGGTTGGAATCGAACTGACCAATCGCTGCAACATGCGATGCACGATGTGTCCCCTGCCGAACTTGACCCGGCCTGCCGCCGATATGCCATGGAGTCTGGTTGAAAAGGTCGCCGCAGACTTTGCCGCCAACAACATCCAGGTCCGGTGGTTGCACGAGATGGGCGAGCCCTTGTTGTACGAGAAGCTGGCGGAGGCAATTGACCTCTTCCCCGGATGCTCGGTCTCGACCAATGCGATGGCGCTGACTCCTGAAATTGGGGAGAGGCTTCTCAATTCCACGCTGGGTCGCCTGCGGCTCTGCCCCGACACTGTCAACCCCGACGTCTATCCCGAGATTCGCAGGGGCGGTATCTACGACAAGGTCGTCGGCAATATCAGGGTTTTCCTCGATCAGGCGGCCGGCGCTTCGATGACCATTGAGATTCAGAAGATGGTCTCAAAACTGACCTCGGATGAGCGGGTTCAGACTTTTGAAGCCCTCTATGACATCGACCACCATCCCAATGCCAGGATCATCGAAAAGACCTGCGAAGGTCTGGACACTACCGATGCCACCGATCTGCACGAAGAGTATTACGGCTGTTTCCA
>JAOZPW010000141.1 GCA_029932545.1 Thermoanaerobaculales bacterium
TGTTCCCTCGGCTGACAACCTGAGGTTCGAGCTGTCCAACGGTACGCCGGTCTACCTCTCGGAGGACCACCAACTGCCGCTGGTTAACATCGCAATCTACTTCCGAGGTGGTCGCTACCTGGTGCCTGCCGACAAGGCCGGTCTTGTGGAAACGGTATCCGCAGCTTGGCGAACCGGTGGTGCAGGTGACCTCAACGCCCGGGAATTGGACGAGAAACTGGACTTCCTCGCGGCCAACGTCTCGGCCCGCATCACGGATGTCCGCGGTTCCGCCTCTCTCAACGTCATGTCCAAAGACCTCAACGAGGCCATGAGCCTGTTCATGGACGTCTTGACCCGGCCACGATTCCAGGACGATCGTTTTGCCAAGGCCAAGGACGATCTGCTCCAGGCGATGAAAACGCGTAACGATGACACCGGAAACATTGAGGACCGCGAATGGGACCGGCTGATCTACGGTGACGATTACTGGATGAACCACTTGGCCACACAGGCGACGCTTGACGGTGTGACGATCGATGACGCAAGAAATCTCGTCTCCAGACTGATCCGTTCCAACAACATGGTCCTCGCTGTATCCGGGGATATCACAAGAGCCGATGCCAAGAAGCTCCTCGATGCAACCATCGGCACCCTGCCCAAATTAAAAAATGCCCTGCCGGCGATCCCTCAGCCTACGCACGTTCCGGCACCCGGCATCTACGTCGTCAACAAGCCCGAGGTCAACCAGGGCCGAGTCCGTATGGGTCACCTGGGCTATCGCCTCGGAATGCCCAATCAATTTCCGCTGGTGATCGGCAACGACATCTTCGGCGGCGGCGGATTCACCGCCCGTATGATGAAGAGGATCCGCTCGGATGAGGGTCTTGCCTACGGCGCCTATTCATCAATGTCCTTCCCCGTGACAATCCCCGGCGTCTTCAGCCCCTTCTTCCAGTCCAAATCCTCGACCTGCGCTTTTGCCGCCGAGATCGCCATGGAGCTGCTCAAACAGATGCAGACCGAGCCGGTGACCGACGAAGAACTGATGACCTCGAAGAACTCCATGATCGAAACCTTCCCTCGGCGTTTCGAATCAGCAGCGCAAGTGGTCGGCATCTTCGCCCAGGATGAGATTCTCGGCAGGTCACACGACTACTGGACGAAATACCGCGACACCGTTCGCAAGGTCACTGCCGAAGATATCCAAAAGGCCTTCGCCAAGGACATTCGGCCGGACGACATGATCATGCTCGTGGTCGGCAACATCGAGGAAATCATGGCCGGACACCCGGACCACGATAGCCGCCTGACCGACTTCGGCCCGATCCATGAGGTGCCCCTGCGGGATCCCTTGACCCTGGAGCCCCTGACCGAGTAGATCTTCCCGACTTACCTACACCACGCCCGGGCCTCGTGCCCGGGCGTTTTTATTGGGGGCCTTCTCCGGGATCCTGCCCGTCCTGGAACCCTTCCGCTCCCTTTTCAGCTGCCGGTCGAGGCAGGCCAAGAATTCCCGCGCTTACAGGCCACCAACGTTATGTCGTCCGCTTGCGGCTGACCATCTTCAAACTCTCGAGCCGCGTTAAACAGAGTGTTGACAATGTCCTCGGCACTTTCACCACGGTTGGATTTGACAATATCGAGGATCCGCTCGACACCGAACTCCGTCTCATCAGGCCCTTCACTCTCGATAATGCCGTCGGTCAGCAAAACAAGAAGGTCACCGGAGCCGAGTTGGAGATCGCGTCGGCTGGTGAACTCACCATCCGGGAAAAGTCCAAGCGGCAATCCCGTACTCTCCAAAACGTCCCGAATACCCCCAGCCTCGGCAAGAATGTACCCGGACGGGTGGCCTGCATTTGCGTAAACGAGCTCTCCGGTCGAAAGATCGAGAATCACCAACACCATGGTCACGAAGAATCTGTCCTCCAGATCTGCATTGAGGACATTATTAATTCTGCGGAAGATCTCGCTCGGGTCCAGGTTGGATCGTATATAGGCCCGCAAATAGGCTCGCGTCTCCGCCATGACCATCGCCGGACCGATTCCGTGACCGCAAACGTCGGCCACAACGATCCCCAGTTTGTCGTCCGAAATATTCAAGAAATCAAAATAATCGCCACAGGTGGCATCTGCAGAAAATGCGGCACCACTGAGATCGTAGCCCGGGATGCATGGGGAACTCCGAGGGTAGAGTCTCCGTTGAACCGCGGCAGCGATTTTCATCTCAGTTTCCTGCTCCTGAATTTTTCTCCGCTCGGTCATATCTTTCAGGACAGATACGAAGTGGGTAATGTTGCCTCCTTCGTCCCTCATCGGAGTAATTGTCTGCTCAGCGTGAAAAATGCGACCGCATTTTCGGCGATTGATAGTCGTGGCCCTGAAGGTCTGACCGTTGGTGATCGCAGACCAGAGTCCGTGATAATACCGATGGTCTTGCACACCACTTTTCAGGATGCGTGGGTTGCTGCCCAATGCCTCGTGTGTCGGAAAGCCGGTGATGGTCTCGAATGCAGGATTGACGTACTCGATGACGCCGCTTCGGTCAGTAATGAAAACCGCGTCGGCCGTTTGCTCCACCGCATTCGACAGATGCCCCGACATCTCCTCCGCTCTTTTCCTGCGAGTGACATTCCTGGAAACCAGAACCCCGACGCCGAATAATACTTCCCATCCCAGGAAGCATGCAATCCCGAGGGCATGAGGTTGATTACTGACAACCCTCATCGGACACTGCCCGGTCACCATCCTTTTGTTCAATGTAACCGCACCGAGAAAGACGGCAACACCCAAAACTGGGCCGGCCAAGCTGATCAGAAAGAGAAACGGACCGACTCGCACCCTCCCCACGCCGCGGAGACGGCTCAACACCCGAGACAACGTCATTCGGGTACCGTTCAACAAAAACCGGACCGCTGCACTCATAAGATGGGTTTCGTCTAATTTCAATATTGAGTCTGACTCTCGAAATATACATTATTCTCTCAGGATGCGCAAGTTTCGAAATGGATCTTCGATATTCTAACGGGGTCTTGCATTGAAAAATGTAGGAATGGGGGCCGGGAAATCCCGGCCCCACAGATCGTTCTCACTGGTTTAAAGGCGATGTGTCAACCGACGGTCACATCCCATGCCAAAGTGTTTCCGCTTTCGAAGCCGTCGCTGAAGATGCTCATTCCGAATGAGACAGTACCGGTGGTCTTGTCAACTGCCGGTTCGCCGATCAGCGGGGTCTGGTGACTGCGATCCCTGCTCTCCAGTTGGTCGGTTTTCATCGTGACGACGATATCTCGCAGGGACTGCTGAGATGCGTCGGAGGCTGCCTGAAGAACGACAAAGAAACCCTCGGTATGACCCGGTGTGACCTCGTTCCCTGCCAGACCATGATTTATGGCGTAGGTCAGGGTTCCGGAGCTCAGGCTGAGATAGGTATCCGTCACGATAAGAGTGTCAACCCCTTCTGTCCACATGAGGTCGTCATCAAGATCGAGGTAGATCTCCATCCGGTCGACGATGTTGTTGATCTCAGTCGAAGTCAACGGCGTTCCGGCAGTATCCTCGAAATAGAGTTGGAGCCTGCTCATCTCAAGGCTATTGTCCACACCGCTGCGGCCGTTGTCTGAGATGAGGAAATTGAAGATCACGTCCTTTTCCCCATCATCAATAGCCGCCGGCGCGTAGTTATAGGCGAATGCCGCAAACTGATTGCCGAAATTTTCATACCACGTGACCGAATCTGTCGTTCCGGCGGCCGCCAATACAACATCCAGATCGTCGTCGCCGTCGATATCCACGGCCAGGGCCTGCCAGGGGGAGTCCAGGCCGCTTTCGATCGTATGGCGGGACCAGGAGGATCCGTCTCCGCCGTTTCTCCAGAGGTAAACATCGTCACCCAAATAACCGGTACCCAGGATGTCGATGTCACCGTCATGATCAATGTCCACGGCCTGAACTTCGGAACCGTCGGACAGATAGCCTGAACCGACGTTGTGGACCGTCCAGGTTCCGCCGGCGCCGTCGTTTTCGAACCACTTGATGTCGTCGTCATCACGGATGGCGCCGATGATGTCGAGGTCTGAGTCTCCGTCGATATCACCAAGGGCAATCCCCCGCGGCCCGTCAAGGCCCGAGATATCACTGAAACTCCAGAGCGACGGGCCTTGGAGAAAGATCCGGATGGCGTCTTCGTAGTAACCCGAGGCGACGAAGTCCATCCTGCCGTCCTCGTTGAGGTCACCAACCGCAACACCGTAGGCACCATCAAAGGGGGTGAAATTCTCCTTTGTCCAGGAGCCGCCAACACCATCGTCGTTGATGATGATGGTCGCCTCATCGCCGTCAAATGCGGCAACGACCAGATCGAGATCGCCATCGGCATCGAGATCGACGGGTTCAACGGCATGGGCGCCGTTGAAAGAGGAGAGCACTGTGTGTTCCGTCCAGTTCGGAAGGGCACTGCCATCGTTGGCCCACCAATAAATGGCGTCTCCGCTGACCGTCACGCCGAGGATATCCGGATGGCCGTCCTGATTGATGTCGGCGACGGCAACATCACGGAAACCGTTCGTTCCTGTGTCAACCACATTCTCCCACCAGAGGGAACCATCCACACCCAGGTAGAGCTTGACCCAGGCGTTGTCCCATCCGCCCACCACGACGTCCATGATACCGTCCTGATTGACGTCGGCGGTGGCGATGCCCCTCGGGTTGGCCAGGCTGTCACGGATTGTGACGGGGTCGGCCTCGGCAAAACGACGGTGGGTATTTTCGTTCTCCCACCAACTCAGCCTGTCGCCCGAAAAGCCGACTGCAGCAACGTCGAGGTCACCATCCCCGTCAATGTCAACGGGGAGGGCATCGACGGCGCCTGCGAAAGTGGCGTCGATACTGTGGCGCAGCCAAATGGTTCCGGCGCCATCCGTGTTCTCGATCCAGAGGACCTCGCCGTCACCCTCCCGCGAGGTGACGATGTCAAGATCACCGTCAACATCCATGTCGGCGACCTCGACCGAGGCAGGCCCGTTAATACCAACGACAACGTTATGCTCGGTCCAGGAGCCGTTTTCGTACCAGACGACCTGGTCTTCGATTGAGCCCGAGGCAACGACGTCGGGCATGCCATCGTTATCGACATCCCCGATGCTGACGGAATTGGCGCCGTTTAAGGAGGTCGTCAGCGTATGATCGGTCCATCCCCCATTGGCAGGTGTGCCGTCGCTCTCGAAGTAGAAAATCGTGTCAAGATCAACGTCGGGAACCACGACATCAAGGTCACCATCAAGGTCGAGGTCGGCAATCTCGACATCCCAGGGTTTGTCCACGCCCGACGACATGGTATGACCATCGCCCCAACCCATCGTCCCCGAATCGGCGAGATCGTTCTCCTTCCAATCGACAATCGGGTAAGTTCCTTCCCCAACGGCAACGTAATCCAAATCTCCATCGCCGTCGAGATCGGCAAGCTTGATCGAACGAATGCCGACGTAGGTGTAGATACTGATATCATGCTGGGTCCATGTCGTATTGGCGCCGACCCAGGGATTCTCAAACCACATAACGGTCGCCTCGCCGGGATAGGTCACGTTGTACTGCCCAATGATGATGTCGAGGTCTCCATCCTGGTCGATGTCGCCAACGTCGGCGCTTCGCGGCGAATCCAGGCCGGTTGCGACGGTCGTGCCGGAGGTTCCGCCGCCGGCGTATGCCCATACGATCCAGAGCTGGCCGGAGTCCTCTGAGCACATGATGAGATCCGTATTGCCGTCGCTGTTGAAATCGCCGGCTACCAGATCGACCGCGCCGTTGACCCCATTGGCACTGGTCAGGATGTCCGTCTGCGACCCGAAGGGTAACTCGGCGGCGGCGCCCGTCATACATGCAAGGCAGACCAGAGTCAGCCAGGCCATGATGTGAATGTGATGCCTATTGATCTTGCGTTCCATGAGTACCTCCCGGTCGTGAGTTATTGCTACATCCAGGATGGGCCTTCAAGGGCAAATCGACCATGGAAGAACGCGACAGAACCCGGACAAAGTGCGACAAAAGGATGCACAAACGCGACAAACACCGTTGAGAAGTGCGGGTTAGGCAGCCTGATCGACCTGAAAACTGGAGGACAAAGGGCCAAACCCTGGTGCGGTGTCAGGCGATCTACTTGAAATAGCTCTCAGCTATCAGCTTTCAGCTATCAGCTCTTTCGAAGTCTTACCGCCTCGGAGGGTCAGCGCTATACTTTTGTGGAACGACAGCAAACTGGGAGACCTTTGTGAACACCATGATGACCTGGCTCAAGAATTGGAAACTGCGGAGCTTTCGAACAGTGGTCGTCACGGCCTTCGTTATCTATACGGTGGTCGGTTTCTTCATCGTGCCCCTGATCGTCGAGAGTCTGATCGAGAAACAGTCGATGTCGATGCTCAAGCGACAAGCGACCGTCGAAGATGTGCGGTGCAACCCATTCAGTCTGTCGTTGACCATCGAGGGACTTTCCCTGCCCGATCGACCCGGATCGGTGTTGCTGGCATTCGACTCCTTGTATGCCAACGCGCAGCTGTCCAGTATTTTCCGCTGGGCCTTGACCCTCAAAGACCTGCAGATCACCAATCCCACTATCGCCGTTCGGCGATTTTCCGACGGCACGGTCAACCTGCTCGAACTGATGGATGCGATGGACCAACCCGACGACGACAGCAAAGGGTTCAACCTGCCGCGCGCCGTCCTTCAGACGATCATCATCGACGATGGCGCCCTGCTGATCGAGGATTACGACCGGGAGAGCCCTTACCTCTTGGAATGGCGCCCGGTTGATTTCACCCTGCACGACATCAGTACTCTCCCCGATGACCGAGGCAACAACGCCGGGACCATCGGTCTGCCCGGCGGCGGCACAATCTCCGCTTCGGGTTCGGTTGTGGTTGAGCCCTTCGGTCTTGACGGTTCGATCACCGTCGAAAAACTCTCACTCAAGGACAGTTGGCGGGCACTCGACGAGTTCTTCGAATTCGAACTGACTGACGGCGTGCTGGACACCGATTTTCGCTACAGCCTCTCGCTGCTCGAAGACGGCATACATATCAACGTAACGAACCTCAATGCCGATATCTCCAACCTGGGCTTTTCGACCAAAAGCACCGATGTCGATCTGCTGACGATTGATTCAATCTCAGTGACGAATATCAGTGCCGGCTGGCCCGGGCAGGTCATCCACGGAGAGTCCATCGTCGTATCCGGAGCTTCGAGCCTGGGTTGGCTCTCGCCGGACAAGACGCTGGCCTGGGTTGAACTCATTCCTGAAGAGACCCAGGAAAAGGTCGTGGAAACCTATGAATCCCTGGAGGACAAACTCAATCTGAAAGCCTCCCTCGATCGGTTCGAGTTGCACGATTCAGGCGCCGTATTCGAGGATCGGATGCAGGACCCGCCCGTTCGGTTTGAAGCGACCGGCGCCGACCTCCTCGTCACGAATATCTCCACCCAAAAATCTTCGGCATGGCCTTTTGAGGCAACAACAGTGCTGGGGGGCGAGGCGACCGCCGGCGCCAAGGGTACCTTCAGCGCCGTACCCTTCAATGTGCAGGCCGACGTCGCAGTAGACGCTCTCGACCTCAGTCCATTTCAGCCCTATTTTGCACTTTTCGCCCCGGTGGATCTACAAGCCGGTACGATGTCCGCCCAGGGAGAGGCAGTTGCATCATCGACCGATGCCGGCCTTGTTGCTTCCTATCAGGGATCCCTGGGTGTCGCTCGTCTGGACCTCAAAGAGACCGTGACCGGTGACAAGCTGATCGGATGGGGTGATTTATCGGTTGACGGCATCAACGCCCAGCTTCAGCCAATGTCCCTGGATATCAAGACCGTCGATGTCAATGGCGCCGGCCTGGAAATCACGATCGCCGAGAACGGTTCAATCAACCTTCTGGAGTTCTTCAAGGCGCTCGACAAGGGTGAAGATCTGGCGGAATTAACAGGCGGATCCGGCCCGGGAGGTCTACCCCCGACCCGAGTCGCTCGGCTTCGGCTGCATGACTGCTACGGTCGCTTGACCGACAAGACAGTCACCGACACCTTCATTCTAAATCTGATTCGAATCAACGGTGCTATCTCAGGAATTGCGACCGAAACCAAGGCGGGAGCCGAAGTTGAAATCGACACCGCGATCGACACCGGCGGCACCGTCCGGGTAGAGGGCCAGATCGACCCATTCGACTACGCCCGTCTGACTGATCTCAATATCGATGTCACGGACGTTGAGCTGCCACCGATGTCCGCAATGTCGGTCAAGTTCATCGGGTACCTGCTGACCATCGGAACGGCCGCTCTCGATCTGGACTACAAGATCACCGACAGCGCCCTGGTCGGGGCCAACCACATCGAAGCCTACAACCTCGAGTTGGGCGACAAGGTCGAGGGTGAAGGCATGCTCGATCTTCCCTTCAAGCTGGGGGTTTCACTTCTTAAGGACAAGAACGGCCGCATCACGCTGGACATCCCACTGGAAGGCAATTTGAAAGACGAAGGCTTCGGGCTGGGCACTGCGATTGACGCAGCCGTCAAGGAGGTTGTCTCCGAGTTGGTCAAGTCACCGTTCCGCTTGCTCTCAAAGATCGGCGGATCCGGGGACGAAGACCTGGAACATGTCGAATTTCGGGCCGGCAGCTCCGTTCTTGAGGACCGGGCCACCTCCAATCTCCAGATCCTGGCGACCGCAATGAGAGAACGCCCAACGCTTCAGCTTGAAATTCAGGGCGCCGTAGACTCCAAGGCCGACACCAAAGGATTGCAGCAGGAGGCCCTGAGAGCCGAGCTTTTAGAAAATGGGGTCACCGAAGAACAGTTGGACACGGTCATACCCCTCGATATCCTGACCAAGATCTACCGGGATCACTTTTCCAGAGAAGAGCTCCAGACTCTCGAAACAACCCACACCCCGCCAGGGAAAGACCTGGACGAGACCGCCCTCCGGCAGGCCGTCCGGCAGGCTCTGACCAACGCTCAGCCGGTCGACGCCGCCCTGGTCCAGGCCCTCGGCCCGGCACGTGCGCAGGCCATCAGAACATTCCTGGTCGAGCAGGCGCAGCTCGATGCCGGCCGAGTGACTATCGAGCCGGAGACCACGGTGCAAGAAAGTCGTGGACCCTGGGTTGCGTGCCTCTTGGTGATTGAGGCGGGTTAGTCCCTTGCAAAAAGTCACAAGAAGAGAAGCCACAAAAAGGCACGAAAAAGCACAAAAAAGGAAACGAGAAGAAGTTAACCTATTTCTTTATAAAGAAATATGACCAACCGCTTTGCCTTAAAAATTTCTCTTCGTGCCTTTTTGCGCCTTTTTGTGGCTATTTTCCCCTCTTCGTGGCTTTGCCCTGGGCTTTTGAAAGCGCCTGAGCTGAGAGGTGCCCGGCGGGCCGGCCTGTCGCTATTTGGTTCCGGCTCCGCCGGGTTAGGAGTATCAAATGCGCCGCGAATACACCTTCCTACGATGGCCGACCGCCAAAGCCAGAACAACCAGATGTTGCTCCTGTATCTCGCAAATTACCCGGTAATCTCCAACGCGATAACGCCATAAACCAGCCAAATCTCCACGCAGGGGCTCACCGAAATGTCTGGGGTTCTTGCATCCAGTGATGCGATCATCAAGCCAGTCAATGAGCCGTTTCTGGATGGGCCGATCTAACTTGGCTAATTGGCGTTCGGCAAAATCGCTGATTTCAACCGTCCAAGCCAAGGTCTTTCCTTACATCCA
>JAOZPW010000142.1 GCA_029932545.1 Thermoanaerobaculales bacterium
CGGGCTCGGGAAAACCCCACGGTGAGCGATCACCGGCAAGCCCTCCAACTACCACCATCTCTATAACGCCGGCTTGTTTCTTGCCTCCCAGCTTCCGATCCCTGTAACTCGACGCGCCCCTCTGCGTCATGTATAATTGAGAATGAGCCTTATTCCTAAATTTTCAATGAGTGCTATCGACGAAAGGTCACGGTGATGCAGATTCTGACAGTTCTCAGTGCGATCGAAAATATCGAGTCCTCGGTTGCGAAGCTCTACGAATGGTTCAGCGATTGCTTCGTCGCCGACAGCGAGGCGTCCGGGTTCTTTTTCCGATTGGCCATGCAGGAGCGGAGCCACGCCACCATGGTTACCTTCAGCAAGGGCCTGGTCCGAAGAAGCCCTAACGATTTTTCCACTGTCGATTTCGACATGGCCCTGGTGGACGACCTGCTTCAGATGGTCTCAAATTTCCGGGCCCAGAACCCCCTACCGTCCCTCGCACAAGCCCTTGACTTCGCCATAGCAATCGAAAGCCACGCCGCCGAGGGAATTCATCGTTCGATGGTCATTCAGTCCAATCCCGAGATTGCGGACATGATCAACAACCTCGCCAAAGACGATCGTGAGCACTCTCGACTTCTCAAAGAGTATGTCGAGAAAATACAGCGCGGAATCCCGGTCGCCGGCTAACCCGTACTTCTCACCAGTGTCCAACTGCAAGGCGCGAACCACAACGACCTTCGTGCTCTTCGTGTCTTCGTGGTTTAGTTAATTTCTTGGTCGCGGTCTCTCTCTTCGGGTCCGCTCTCCCAGTTTTCTTCCTCATCCCACATCTCGTACATCACACGGTTTCGAACCCTTCGACGAGCAATAGCCAGCAACGCCAGGGCGGTCACCGCCATCCATAGTGCCGCAGATGAGGTCAGGAACGGCACCCAGGTATTCCACATCGCCTGGTCCTTGAAGAATCGCCGCTCGGCCCTTCGAAGTTCGACGCCGGATGCTTCCAGGAAGGCTCTCTCCAGGTCCTGGCCTGCAGCCAAGCCGTCGAGGATCCGGGCCGGCATCAAGATCCCGTACTCGGTCTGAAGAAATCGAACGAATCCCGCAGAGAGCGCATAGGCTCGCCGGACGTCGCCGGCGTTCCCTCGAAAGGACCGGTCCAACTGCCGAGTCGACCTCGGCCCTGATCCGATGACTGCTGCTGCATAGCGGGCCCGGTCCTCCAAACCCCACTCACGGGCGGCGACAGTTGCAATCCCCTCGTTCAACCACAAGGGGACGGCCCGGCCTCCCGCCGCCTCCCATACCAAAACATGGGCGACTTCATGCCTGAGCAACGTCCGGAGGTTCCGATCGGGGTACGACGGCACTCGCGCCGGGAACAGCACGACTGTGCGTCGATCACCACGGGCATATCCTGCGACCCACCGAGGCATCTCCTCAGCCAAAGGTGAGCCCTCCGGTAACAACACAACCGTAATCGGCTCGGAAAAGCCGATGCGTCCTGTCAGATTGAGAACCTCAGTGAAGTCCTCCTGCGCCAACCGTTCGACTTGAACCGCAATGTTCTCCAGCTCAGGTGGTCCAACAACCCGAATTTTCGGAGATGGGGAGGCGGAGGCAGGCACTCCGCATACCAGAAGGAGGATGAAAACCCCAAAACATCGAAACCACGAAGGAAGAGGTTGGAAACCGGAAACTGGCGGTATGGTTCCCCGGGCCCTGCGCCCTGAGTCTGTGAGGGGGGGAGAGGGAGAGGGGGAGAGGGGGAGAAAACACATCTGCTTCCGGGGATTCCTTTGGCTCGACCGACGATGCCGCCTGTGACCTGGAACCTGAAGCTCGAGCACCTGTTTCAAGTTTCCAGTATCTAGTATCCAGTTTCAGGTTTCCAGTATCTAGTTTCCAGTTTCTGGTTTCTAATTTCGCCCTGCCGTCACACCAACGTCGATCTGAATGAGCTCGGGAGTCACCTCAAGTTCGCAACTCCCTCCAGACTGACCTTCGTTGCTGCACACGCATGCCTCGCCGGACACCCCACCGCACGACCCCCTGAGAACACGCCCTGTCAGAAGGGCGATACCGGCCAACAGCAGCACGGTGCCGAGAAAAATAACCAGAGTCAGGATCAACGTCCACATGGCAACTCCATTTTAGCGCACTGTCCCCTCAGACATCGGACCTTGGCAATTCGTCGAACGAATTGCATGGGTTGAAGGCCTTCTGAGGCTCGACGCAAAACCGCGCCCCACTATTTCTGCCCCGCCGGTTCAGGAAAGTCCCCGGTCCGAATGGTGTCGTACCCGGAATCGGTCCGCACGAGGAAAAGGGCATCGAGCCCGAGTTCTTGGGCAAGCGTTACACCCTCTTCGGGCCCAAGAACATTGAGTGCAGTCGCCCACGCATCCGCTTCGATGCAGGTATCGGCGAGCACGCTGACCGAGGCGAGGTTGTGTCCGACCGGCCGTCCGGTTCGGGGATCAATCGTATGAGAAATACGATGCCCATCGACCTCCCGGAAGTTCCGGTAGTCACCGGAAGTAGCCAGTGCCCTGCCGGAGATCTCAACAGCCAACCCGACCACTCGGTCTTCTTCGTCCGGTCGTTCGACTCCGATGCGCCATGGCCGACCCCTCTCGTTGAGGCCGACGGTCCGCACCTCGCCGCCGATCTCAATCATGGCGTCCTCAAAACCCAGTTCCATAACCCCAACAAGAACCTTGTCGACCGCGAAGCCCTTGGCGATTGCCGAGAGGTCGACTCGCAGCCCGTCAGTTTTCTTGAACATCGTCTGTGCTTCTTGATCCAGTACCAGCTTCTGCCACCCCACATTTTCCTTCAGGACTGCAAGCCTCACATCATCCGGCGGCTCGACCAATCCCTCAGGACCGAACCCCCAGGCGTCAACCAATGGTCCGACGGTGACATCCAGGGCGCCACCCGACAACGCTGCTACATCAAGGGCTGTGGTCACCACTCGCGCAAGGTCCTCCGATATCGAAAACTGCTCGGTTCCACTCGCATTGAATCGTGAGAGTTCGGACTCAGGCTTGAAAGTCGACATTGCCTGATCGACGCCGTCAACGGCCTCCCGAATTGCTGTGTGAATCGCCAACTTCGCAGGGTCATCGAGATCTACCGCAACGACCTTGACCGAATAGGCGGTGCCCATGGTCGGCCCGGAAAAGGTCCATACGGCGGACTCCGGACCGGACGGCGGCCGGTCCCGAAAGAACGTAACCGCAAACAACGCCGCGACAAACAATGCCGGCACGATCAAACGACGAAAAGGGAACCTAGCCCGCATTTCTCACCAGTGATCTACTACGACGCCCGATACACCATCCCCTGCCGTGTTTTTCGCAACTCGCCCTCCTCAACGTACTCCAAGTATGCCTGCGTCGGTCGAGCCCCGAAAAACCCAGCAGGACACGGCGTCTCGGGCGTCTCGTCACGAAAACCGGCGAGAAGCGCGGGCTCGAGTCCCCTTCTCGTGCCATGTCGTGGCTTTCTACTGATTTCTGCATGCACTGGCTGAAAGCTAACGGCTGACAGCTATGAGCTACTGAGAGCTGACAGCTGATAGCTGAGAGCTTTTCTAACCTCCGAAGTCATCCAACATGATGTTCTCGGGCTCGATGCCGAGGTCGAGCAGCATGTTGATCACCGCCTGATTCATCATCGGCGGTCCGCACATGTAGTACTCGATATCCTCGGGCGCCGGATGGTCCTTCAGGTAGTTCTCGTAGACGACCTGGTGAATGAAACCGACGTAGCCATCCCAATTATCTTCCGGCAGCGGCTCGGACAACGCCAAATTCCAACCGAAATTCGGGAATTCTTCGGCGATCTTATTGAAGTCTTCCTCGTAGAAGCTCTCCCGACGGCTTCGGGCGCCGTACCAGTAAGTGACCTTGCGGGTGGTCTTGAGGCGCTTGAACTGGTCGAAGATGTGGGACCGCATGGGCGCCATGCCGGCGCCCCCACCGATGAAACACATTTCATTGTCGGTCTCGCGGGCGAAGAACTCACCGAACGGACCGGAAATAACGCACTCGTCACCGGGCTTGAGATTAAAGATGTAGGACGACATCAGACCCGGCGGCACGTTCGGCTTGTTGGGCGGCGGCGAGGCGATACGCACGTTGAGCATGATGATGTCTTTTTCCAAAGGAAATGACGCCATCGAATAGGCACGCATCACAGGCTCGGTAACCTTGGAGACGTACCGCCACATGTCGTACTTGTCCCAATCCCCACGGTATTCATCTTCGATAGCGAAGTCCTTATAGGCGGCCACATGTGGCGGCGCCTCGATCTGGATGTAACCACCGGCCCTAAAGGGCACCTCTTCTCCTTCGGGCAACTCGAGGATCAGCTCCTTGATGAAGGTCGCCACGTTGACATTCGAACGAACTCGGCAGGTCCATTTTCGAACGCTGAAAATTGCGGGCTCCAGCTCGATTTCCATGTCCTGCTTGACCTTAACCTGGCAGGCCAATCGAGTACCCTGGCGAGCCTCGCCACGGCTAATGTGGCCCACCTCAGTGGGCAGCAACGCTCCGCCACCGGAGTGCACGTCGACCTTGCAGACACCGCAGGTGCCCTTACCGCCACAGGCCGACGGGATGAAAATCTTGGCGTTGGTCAGGGTATTGAGCAACGTTTCACCGGCAGGCGCCACGACGGCCTTGTCCGGATCCTCATTGATAGTCAGAGTGACATCCTCAGACGATACCAACTGGGATTTGGCGACCATCAATACGATCACCAGAATCACGATGACCAGGACGAAGACGACGACGCCGAGAATGACTGTTGTCATTGGCGGCCCTCCCTACAGCTGAATGCCGGCGAAGGCCATGAATCCAATGGCCATCAATCCGGTAACGATAAAGGTGATGCCGAGACCGCGCAGTCCCAACGGCACGTTGGAGTAGGTCATTTTCTCACGCAAGGCTGCCAGGGCAACAATCGCCAGCCAGAAACCTATGCCTGAACCCAGACCGAAGACGGTCGACTCACCGAGCGTGTAATCCCGCTCCACAATGAAGAGGGCCGCACCGAGAATTGCGCAGTTGACGGCAATCAAGGGCAAGAACACACCAAGAGCCGAGTACAAAGCCGGCGCAAACTTGTCCATCACCATCTCGACAATTTGCACCGCGGCCGCGATCGAACCGATGAAGGCCAGAAAGCGCAAGAAGCTCAGGTCGATCGAGGCAAATTGCGGCCCCAACCAACTCATCGCCCCCTCTTTGAGCAGGAAGGTATAGAGCAGGTAGTTGAGCGGCGCGGTGATAGTCAAAACAAAAGTAACCGCCGCACCGAGTCCCAGAGCCGTATCGACCTTCTTCGATACCGCCAGGAATGAGCACATGCCCAGGAAGAACGCCAGGGCCATGTTCTCGACGAAAATCGCCTTGACGGCGAGGCTGAGGTAGTGTTCAAACATCTATGTCTCCCTCAGTTCAGGCTTGAAGTTGCGCAGGAGCCAGATGAAGATTCCGATCAGGAAGAAGGCGCCCGGCGCCAGGACCATCAGGCCGTTGGGCTGGTACCAGCCACCCTCGGTGACCAGAGGCATCACCGAGTAGCCGAAGAGTTTGCCCGCGCCCAACAGCTCTCTGAAGAAACCGACGATCAACAGAATAAGACTGTAGCCCAGTCCGTTGCCGATGCCGTCGAGAAAGGAGTCAACCGGGGGATTCTGCATGGCGTAGGCTTCCGCACGGCCCATGACGATGCAGTTGGTAATGATCAGGCCGACAAAGACCGACAACTGCTTGGAGATGTCGAAGACGAAGGCCTGCAAAACCTGATCAGTAACGATCACCAGCGACGCGATGATCGTCAACTGAACGATGATGCGGATCGACGGCGGAATGAAATTTCGGATCACCGAAATCGAGAAATTGGACAAGGCCAACACCGCAATGACCGCCAGAGACATGACAACGGACGTTTCCAGCTTGGTCGTCACGGCCAGTGCCGAGCAGATGCCCAGCACCTGGGAGGCAATAGGGTTGTCGTTGAACAACGGGTCGAAAAGCGCTTTCTTGTGGGCAACCTTCATACTGCGCTCCTTTCGCCCCGGAATTTCGCCAGGAAGGGTTCGAAGCCGTCGGCAGACAGCCAGAACTGCACCAGGTTGCTGACACCTCGGCAGGTCAAAGTTGCACCCGACAGCCCGTCAACCCGGTAGGGGTCGTCTTCGGCCGGCCCTGCAGCGCCCTTGATCACGGTGATAGCTGGCTGCCACTGGGCATCGTAGGCCGAGCGCCCTTTCCACAGGGACTTCCACCGTGGATTGTCGATCTCGCCGCCCAATCCCGGGGTTTCCCCGTGCTCATAGAAGGTCATGCCTTCGATCGTCGTCGTATCCGGCGCCAGCGCCAAAAAACCGTAGAGGGTCGACCACAGGCCCTTGCCCTCGATCGGAAGGATCAGGAGCTCGATTTCATCGCCTGAAAATCTCTCGTAGACCAATGCCTTGAGAGGCAACCGCGTGATGCCGGCCCTGTTCGTTGGAGCGACTCGGCTCAAAGCCAGATCCTTGGTCGCCTTGCGCTGGTCGTAGATGACGGTGTCAATATCTTCATCAAAATCACCGGTCTGAAGATCGATGGCCCGAATCCGAATATTGTCGTCAAAAATCTGTTGAACCTCGTCGGCAGTGATTGTCTGACCCTCTTCCATCAAGCCGGCAACGATCAGGACCTTCTTCTGGCGGTCCAGGACCTTATTCAAGTCCTGGCGCTCCTTCAAGACCACCGCTGACGTCGCCACCACGATGGAACAGATGAGGCACACACCCGCGGCGAAGCCGATAATGTAGGCGTTACTGTACTGCTTCATGGCGTGCAGCCCTCCGCTTGATATTGGCCTGAACGACGAAGTGATCGATCAGGGGTGCGAACATATTCATGAACAGGATGGCCAGCATCATGCCCTCGGGATAGGCCGGGTTGACCACCCGAACCAGTACGACCAAAACACCGGTCATGAAGCCGTAAATCCACTTGCCCTTGTCCGTGAAGGACGAGGACACCGGATCGGTGGCCATAAAGACCGTTCCAAAGGCCCAACCGCCGAGCACGATGTGCCAGTGGAAAGGCAGAGAGAACATCACGTTGGTATCCGATCCCACCTGATTGAGCAGGAAGGACATAGCAAAGGTCCCCAGAGTGAGGCCGACGATCGTGCGCCACGAACCGATCTGGGCGGCAACGATGACCAGGGCGCCGACGATGCACAGCAGCGTCGACGTCTCGCCCATCGAACCCGGGATGAAACCGATGAAGGCCTGTCTCCAGGCATCGGCTCCCAGGCCATTGATGGCATCCATTCCGCCAGCCGCCGCCCGGCTCAACCAGGTCGCCCCGGAGAAACCATCGACACCGACGAAATTGGCCGCGATCCAGGGCGCGTCCCCGGAGATCTGCGCCGGATAGGCAAAGAATAAGAAAGCCCTGGAGACCAGCGCCGGATTGAGAATATTCATTCCCGTTCCGCCGAAAATCTCCTTGCCGATGAAGACGCCGAATATCGTTCCCAACGCAACCTGCCACAGAGGTATGGTCGGTGGGAGGGTCAGGGGCAGCAAGAAGCCGGTAACGAAGAACCCCTCGTTGATCTCATGTTTTCGCACGGTCGAAAACAAGACCTCGACGGCGCCGCCGGCTGCGAAACATGTCAGGAAAATTGGCAGGAAGTAGATCGCGCCGTGCACAAAATTTGGCCACAGAGCATTTGTGAACTGAAAGCCCATGGTCTGAAAGAGCCCTGTCTGCCAGTTGTCCAGCGGCAGGGCCCCGGCGGCGATCGCCATGTGGGCCTGCCGGCCGACATTGAGCATCGCCATAAAGACGATCGGCAGCAGGCCGAAGACGACGACGCCCATCATGCGCTTGAGGTCCAGCCCGTCGCGCACGTGGAGTGTGCCTTTATTGACCGACGAGGGCGAATACAAGAGCGTATCGGTGGCTTCCCACAGGGGGAAGAGTTTTTCCAGTTTGCCGCCTGATTCGAACAGCGGCGCCTGTTTATCGAGGAAAGTGCGAAGTATACGCATCATCCCTCCTTCCAGATCGTCGTCAGATTGCGGCGAAGATGAACCCCGAAGTCCTCTTTGCCCGGACTGACAAATGAGCACAGGGCGAGATCCTCCTCGTCCAGTTCGAGGCAACCAAGGGCCTCGGAGCGCTCGATGTCATCCATCGCGAGTGCGCGCAACAAGAAGGTCGGCATGATGTCCAGAGGCATCACCCGTTCGAACATGCCGATCGGCACCATTGCCCGATGCCCACCGTTGGTTGAGGTATCCATGTTGAAACTATTCTTGCCAAACCAACCCGAAGCAAAGGCACGAACCGTCGAAAAAACCTTGAACCCAGGCATTACCCAGCGAAGGAAATGCCGTTCCCGGCCCTCGGCCAATGCCGAAACCTGATTGGTGTAGCGCCCGAGATAACCCCAGACTTCGCCCCACGCCGTCTGTCCATGCAGAACCGACCCGGAAATGACCCTGAGATCGTCTCCTTCCAGTTCGCCCGCGACCAGTTCGTCCACCGAGGCACCCAGCCGGGTCTTCACTAAACGCGGATTGGTAACGACGGGCCCTCCGAGGGCCATGACCCTGTCGACGGGCAAGATTCCGGTAACAAAGAGCTTGCCAACGGCGACGACGTCCTGGTATCCGATGTACCAGGGCACACCCTCGCCACCCACGGGATCAAGGAAGTGAATGTGAGTTCCGGGAAGCCCTGCAGGATGCTTGCCGGCAAACTCGGCGATTTCGACCCGGGGGGCGTCGCCACCATCGATCGAAGATCCCCGCTTGCGGCACAAGAAGACCGTGCCTTCCGTCAGAGTCGCCAGCGCCCGAAGGCCACGATGGAAATCATCCATCCGCCCCTCGAGGACCACCTCCGGATCCGCGGTCAGTGGAGAGGTATCAATCGCCGTCACAAAGAGCGAACGGCAGGCCTCGGCCGGCGCCGGCACCTTGGAGTAGGGCCTTTGCCTCAAGGCGGTCCACAGGCCGGACTCAACCATCAGCGCCCGAACGGCCTCGCCATCCAGTTCCCGCGGGTCCTTGCCGCTGTAGCTCTCGAAATCCTGGGTGGCCGCCGGCGAAACCTCTGCGCTTCGTTCGCTGTCCGCCAGTTCGATGACAAGAGACTGCAGGGCTCGTCGGGCGCCCCGGTTGATTGCGACTACAGTTCCGGCCCCAGGCGCCGTGAAACGGACACCCTCGGTCTTGCGATCATCGAACAGAAGCTGGCCACGTTTGACGACGTCACCAACCGCAACGTGCATTCGGGGCTTCATGAATGGGTAGTCGTCGGCAACAACCGCGACCCTGGACACTTCAGGCCCGGGATACACCCGCTGTTCCGGTTTCCCGGATATCGGCAGGTCGAGCCCTTTCTTGATGACGTGAACTGCCATCGGCGATTCCCTCCTCTCCCGGCCTCACAGTGTTTCTCTGCCGGGCCGCGAGAGGATACCATTTATTTTCAGATTGTGAATTCTCGTACTTGCTCAAATTTGAGACTGTCACTGCACGCTTGTGCTAACCCAAAGACGATGCTCCACCCCCCGCATCTGATGCGAGAAAGAAACTGGAAACTGGGAAGACAGGCTACCTTTACCCCTCACTCCTAAGATCAACGCCTTGATCAAAATCGAAATCGGGATCGGGATCGGGATCGGGATCGGGATC
>JAOZPW010000143.1 GCA_029932545.1 Thermoanaerobaculales bacterium
GAACGACCCAAGCGCTCTCGAGCGGGCCACAACTCCACTCCCTCTGCCGACCGACCTCCCTGAGTGGCTCAGCCCGTTGGTCAGCATCGTTCCCGCCCAGTTGTTCTGCTACCACCTGACCCGAGCCAAAGGATTCGACCCGGAAACCCCCCGGGGTCTGCTCAAAGTCACCCGCACGTGGTAGACAAGCCCGTTTGATTCTGGACTCGATGGGAAGAATGCTGTTAGCCTTGAGCTGTTAGCTGTTAGCTATTGGCAAGAAACTCTCAAATCAATAATATTCCGTGCTAATTGCTAAGAGCTAACAGCTAACAGCTCCGAGCGGAGCCGGACCTCTTTGGTTCCAGCTTCGTCGGGTCAGGAGACATCATGAGCCTACTCACTCTCGACCCTGAAGCCCTGGCCAACAACCTCTCCCTGGCCCGAAAGTGGGCGCCTTCGGGAGCGCGGGTCAGGGCGATGGTCAAGGCCGACGCCTACGGTCATGGCGTTGAGCCGCTGATTGAGGTGTTCGCGAACAACGCCGACGAGTTGGGAGTCGCCACTCTGGAAGAGGGGCTCCAGATCCGCTCGTACCTGAAAGACGACTTTCCGGTTTTCGTCATGAGCCGGGCCAAGGACTGGGGGGATCCTGACTCCATTGCCACTCTCAGGAAAGCCGCGCTCATCCCTGCAATCAGCTCCCTGGACGAACTACGTCTGCTGGTCGATCAGCTCGAGGGTGCCGCCCCATTCCCGGTGGAACTCAAGCTGGACACCGGAATGGGAAGGTTGGGAATTCAAAAGCTTGAGCTTCCGGACGTCATTTCGATCATCCGTTCCACCCCCAGCCTCCGCGTTGTCGGGATCCTCACCCACTTCGCCTCTTCCGACGAACAGGATCTGGGGCCGACCCTCGACCAGGAGATGAACTTTCGACGAATGGTGTCCCAATTCCCCGACGATATCCTTCTCGATGCTTCGATCCACTCGTGCAACAGCGGCGCCCTCTTGCAGCGAGGCCTGGGCCGGACCGATGTCGGCAGTGGAACCCACGTCGTTCGGCCGGGAGTGATGCTCTATGGCGCCGCACCGTCACGAATGCTGCACGACTCGCCCGCAGGAAAATGCCTGGCCCCTGTGGGTCGGTGGACCACCCGAGTGCTTGAAGTGAGGACCATGGCGCCGGGGGCGCCCGTCGGCTACGGAGGCACATGGAAGGTCGAGGGTCAGAATTCGGTCCGGGTGGCAGTTTTGGCAATCGGCTATGCCGACGGGTTCCGGAGGAGTCTGGGAAATCGAGGCCGGGTGCTGATCCGCGGCGGCGCCTTTCCGATCGTCGGCAGGGTCAGTATGGATCTGATCTCGGTGCTCGTCGATGATAAAATCCGGGTCGGGGACGAGGCCGTTCTCTTGGGCGCCCAGCAGGGCGAACTGGGGAGCAACACCATCGAAGCGTGGGAACTCTCCGAACTCTGCGACACCATCCCCTATGAAATCTGGACCAGCATCGGGCGTCGGGTAGAGAGGGTTCTCGGAACCTAACCCCTTCGTTCAGGTTCGCGGGGGGGGGGACGCCTGTGTCCAACTGATAGCGGGCCCTGAAGGACCCGCCTACAAGTCTCTATTCCACGTAAACTCAGAGAGTTAAATGTAGGCGCGTCCTTCAGGGCGCGCGGCTGTTCGGTGCCAAACCGCCACTCGGTGCAGCCAACCTGAGTAAAGTGGATAGGTATGAGTCGGGCTAACCCATGCAATTCGTCCGACGAATTGCAAAAGGAGCCGGGATCGTCAGATCCCGGCTCCGGTTGGTCCAGGGCTCAAGCCCCGATCTGTTCTAGAACTGCAACCTCACCGCAAGCTGGAAACGCCGCGGATTGAAGTAACTCCTCGGCACCCCGAAGTCCGCAGAATTCACCTTGTTCTGGATGTTGTATCCGGTCTGGTTGTCGGTCACATTGAACACGTCACCTCGAAGCTGGAGGTTGAACCGATTACCCAGGGGAAAGTCTTGGGTGTAGCTGAGATCCAACTGGTAGTGGTCATCGGTCGTATGGGAGCCCGCAGGCTCGGCGTATCGACTGGTGTCACTCGAGCTTCCGGTGTACTGCCGATAAACCTCAACGTCCCATGCTTCCCACGGTTGCCCCGACTGATAGACGGCATAGGCGCCGAAGGTACCTCTCCAGTCGGTCTGATAGAAGCCGTACGCTTTCACCTGGTGGCGCCGGTCACCCCGAAGGTCACCGTAGCGCATGTTCCACAGCTGCCGGCCCGCGCCGTCGGCGATGAACGACGACCCGATGAAGGTGTTGGCGTCGTTCGAAGTGGTGCTGTTGTCCTGGTCGAAGTTTCCGTAGTAGTGACTCCAGACATAAGAAGCGCGGAAGAAGGCATTCTCACCACGCCACTCGGCCTCTGTGTTGACCTCGTAGTATTTGGTGAAGGCGCCGTCGAGTTCGGCGATGACGTAGGAAGAGCCACCGATCTCGGCCCGAATCTCGTCGAGGTTCGGCACGTAGTCGTCATGCGAAATCGGTTCAGGTGCGTCGTACCGCGAACGGGCTGTGTTGTTCGTATCTTCCCAGAAATCCTGACCCTTGCGGTGACGGAAGTGAACTCGCGCCGTCCATGCGTTGGAGATCTGCTTGGAGTAGCCGACGATATACTCGTCGATGGACCGCGGATCGATACCTTCCTGGAAGACCTTTCCGGAAGAGGATCTCAGGTCGGCAACCTCGAGCAAATTACCGTCAGCATCGAAGTTCGCGTCGATTTCCTTTCGGAGATTGCGTGCCCAGGACGCCGCCCTCGGCAGGGAACTGGCGGCCGGATAGTAGCGCGCATAGCTCGCATACACAGAGTCCTTGCCGTTGGGGCTCCAGGTTACGCCCAGTCGGGGTGAAACCGTATCGCTGAAATCGATCTCTTTCATCAAGTACATGTTACCCGGAGCAAGCTCGAAGCCGGAGACGGTTCCCTCCGCCTTCTTCAGGCCCTGTCCATACATCTCGTCATTGCTCATGACCAGGCCGAGATTGAAGGTCCACTTGTTGACCTTGATCACATCGTTGATTTCGATATTCTGGGACTTGAACTCGGAATGGATGGGATCGACGTCGTTCAGGCTCATCTGCTGAAAGCGCGCGCGGTAGAAGATCTGCTCCCCGGCTTCGGTTTCATCACGACCGCCGATGGCGGTAATATAACCCCAACCGTTCGAGGTCCGTGACAAATCCTCCTCAGCGCTGGAATCCTGGTAGCCCAAATGCAGAGAATGCTGCACGCTCTGACCGAAGAAATAGTCATAACCGACCTGGGTGCTCTCGTTGCCAAAATCCTGGTCGTTAAACGTACTACCGCCACCGACCAATCCACCGCCGGTCGCAACACCACTGTCCATGAAACCGTACTGATCAATCAATGGGGCGATGAATGCGTTGTAGTCGTCCTCCCCTTCGAGCTCCTGGGGCACCATGAACAGACCCTGTTGGTCGAGGTTGTTCACGTCGAGGTCCACACTGCCGTCAATTGCAATGTCAAAATCGAAAATGTTGTCCGGACGGGATCCCGAATCGTTGCTGAAGTTGGAGTACTTGAACGAGATCAGACTGTTGTCGTTGACGACCCAGGTCCCTTCAACGACCGCAATACTCAGAGAGGCATCGTCACCATAAGATGTGGAACCCGCCTTCGTATCATCCGTAACGCCAAGTCCAGACTGATCTGTCGTGGAGTCACGATAGCTGCCGTGAAACATCATGCTTTCAGTCGGCGTCCACGACAGTTTGCCGAAGTACTCGTCCCGTGTGCTGTCAAAATTCGGCACCTCCCCATAGAGATTGGCGCGATTTTCCCGGGCCACCGTGGGACGATAATAGGACACGTAGAAATTCAGCATTCCAGGAACCAACGGTCCACCCAGATTTGCCACCAGCCAGTCCTGGTCGGGTTCGTAGGTCGCCTCGGATTCCGTATCAAGAGCGCCGGTCATGCTGTCATTCTGGAACTGGTAGCTGACCTCACCCCTGAACCGGTTGGTACCCGACTTACTCAGGGTGTTGATCAGCATCCCACCGGCACGGTTGAAACCGATGGCGTTGGCGCCACCCTTGACAACCGCAACCTGTTCGATGTCGTGGGACGAGGGCTGGGTAGAGAGCGTTCCGTACATCGGAAGGTTGACCTCGACTCCGTCGAACTGGTAGACGTTATCCTGGCCGCTGCCACCGGCGCTAGGACCACGAACTGTGTCCTCGGAGTACTGGACACCAGGGATCAACTTGATCAGATCCCGATACTCCTGCCCAACCGGCAATGCCTCGATGACCTCGTCGGGGATCGCAACCTTGATTTCCGCTGACTCGATATCGATGGTCGGATTCTCGGCAATCACCGTGATCTCGCCCTCGAACTCGGCAGTCTTCATGGTGATATCGATCATGGCATGGGCCTGCAAGTGGACCGGCAAGCTGCGCTTCTCCGTCGCCATTCCCGGCATGGTGAAGGTCAGTTCATAGGTGCCAGGCGGCAACACCGCAAACCTGTATTGTCCATTTCCGGACGAAATCGCAACCCGTGCCTTGGGCAGGACGTCCGAGGTGGCCTGCACGGTCACGCCGGGCATCGGCTGACCGTCCGCCATGATGGTTCCGGAGATGGATCCTGTCTGTGTCTGCTGGGCATTGACCACCGAGCAGAGCAGGAAGATCCCCACAAAAACAACAACGAACTTTCTCATACTTCCTCCTTTTCCTCTCACAATAATAAATAAATTCTCGGCTCCGCTACCGGAACCGGAACTGACAACACGAAAATTGACCTTTCACTCATCAAGTATACCGTTCTTCTCGGGGCCGACCCGACCCGCAAGCGCTCGCCTGACATGACTTCCGGCCTCTCGCAGTCGATCTCGCGCAGGCTTCACGTCCAGGTCACACAGGGCCATGACGATCGCTGTCTTGACCTCACCGTCGGTGGCCTCGTAGAGCTGACCGGCTTCCCCACGGGAAACCTCTCCTGCAGCCTCGATGATGCGGAGGGCCCGGTCCCGGAGCTTGTCTGAGCCGACACTGAGATCAACCATCAGATTTCCGTAGACTTTCCCGAGACGCACCATCGCCGCGGTGGTGATCGCATTGAGCACAGCCTTGGTGGCCGAACCGGCCTTGAGTCGCGTGGACCCGGTCAGCACCTCGGGACCGGTGTCAAGCGCCAGGATGAGATCAGCGACATCCGCAAGCGCGCCGGGCGGGGCGCAGGTCAGCAGAATGGTCCTGCCGCCACGATCCCGTGCCGCCGCCAGTGCGCCGAGAACGTACGGGGTGGCCGAACTCGCCGACAACCCAATCAGCAGATCGCCGGCACCGAGATCTCCTACGGCATCGGCGCCATCCTTAAAAATATCTTCGGCGCCTTCCCGAGCAAGGAATGTGGCTTCGCGACCGCCTGCGATAACCGCCCGAATCTGTTCCGGACCGGTCCCGAAGGTCGGGGGGCACTCGGAGGCCTCCAGAATCCCAAGACGACCGCTGGTTCCGGCGCCGGCAAAGACCACGCCACCACCACCATCAATCGTCTCGGCAACCCAGAGGGCTGCCTGAGCGATGCCTTCCCGGCTTCGAAGAGCCGTTTCCAGGCCACGCCGATCTTCTTCCAGAATCAAGGAGACAACCTCTTCGGTCGAGAGGGTGTCGAGGTTCTCGGTGGAAGGATTCGAAGCCTCCGTCGCGAGGGCGCCCCACTCCCGGCCATCGGGGGCAGAGTCTACGGAGAGATTTGCCCGTTTCAGAACTGCCTCCACAAACAGAGCTTGAGAAACGGTCTCTGTCTTGAAACAGTCCGGTCGGATACGCCTTCTGACGAAGTCCCGGCGCAGACGGCAGGCCCCAAAAGAAAAGTTCTGGTGCAAAGGTCCATAAATCTCAAGAGAGCGTACCTCAGCCCGGGACGGAAGTCCACATCACGAATCATGAATATGGTCATCTCCAACCGAATTCAAAATTTCATCCAAAGAAGAGATAGCACACGAGGATCGCTGCCACGGCGCCCGCCACATCGGCCGCGAGGCCGCAGGCCAGGGCGTGCCGCGTCCGGCGAATTCCAACGGAACCGAAATAGACCGCGAGCACATAGAAGGTGGTTTCCGTACTGCCCTGGATCACACTGACCAAACGCCCTACAAAAGAGTCGGCGCCGTGCGCCTCCATGGTCTCGAGCATCAGCCCCCGCGCCCCGCTTCCCGACAGGGGACGCATGATCGCCGTGGGCAGTGCGTCGACCCAGCGGGTATCCACTCCCGTCATACCGACGCCCCACCGCACACCGTCAAGCAAGAGATCCATCGCACCGCTGGCCCGGAAGATTCCGATGGCAACCAGCATCGCCACCAGGTACGGAATAATGCCGACCGCAACGTTGAACCCCTCCTTGGCCCCTTCGACGAAGGTGTCGTACAACGGCAGGCGACGGCGAGCCGCCAGAAAAATAAAACTGACGATCACCGAGAAGATCACGAAGTTCGAGAGCACCGAACTCTGCAGTTGCATCGCCTCGCGGTCCAGCCGTGAAAAATAGACGATCATGGCAATGACCAGGGCGGTCAATCCGCCGAGGTAAGCCAGAATCACCGGATTCCAGAGCCGCAGTCGCTGGACCGCCGCAGTGACGATCAGCCCGACCATTGTGGAGCAGAAGGTGGCTATCAACATGGGAATGAACACGTCGGTGGGATCGGCCGCCCCCATCTGTGCGCGGTAGACGAAGATCGTGGCCGGGATGACGGTCACCGCCGAGGTATTGGCCACCAAAAACAAAATCTGGTCGTCGGTGGCCTGTTCCGGATCGGGATTGAGTTCCTGGAGCTCCTTCATCGCCTTGAGCCCCAACGGGGTGGCTGCGTTGTCCAGCCCCAACATGTTGGCCGCCATGTTCATGACGATAGAACCCATAGCCGGATGGCCTTCCGGGATTCCCGGGAAAAGCCGGCGCAACAGGGGCCCGAAAAGACGGGCAAGAATATCGACGGCGCCGCCCTTCTCCCCCAACCGCATGATTCCAAGCCACAGGCACATGATGCCGGTCAACCCCAAGGCAATCTCAAACCCCACCTTCGACATCTCGAACGCGGCGCTGACCATCAGTGCCCAGACCCCGTAATCGCCGAAGACCAGAGATTTCACCACGCCGATCGCAAAGGCCGCGAAGAAAAATCCACCCCAGACCTTGTTCAGCATTGGGTCAAAACCGCCAATGCGTTGAGAATCTGGAGGGCGACACCGTAGGCCATTGCGCTCTCGTCCACATCGAAGAGTCCGTGGTGAACCTGATTCACGATGCCGCGTTCCTCGTTGCGCACGCCCAGGGAGTAGTAGGCGCCCCGAGTCTCGGCCAAGTAGAAGCCGAAATCCTCAACACCCATGTTGGGTTTGGGAAAGACGACGACGTTCTCCTCGCCAAGCAATTCCTGGGCATTGGATCGCACGATCCCCAGTAAATGGTCGTCGTTGACGACCGGGTCGTAACTGGGTTCGATGATGACCTCCGCCCGGGCGCCCATACCTCGCGCTGCCCCCTCGGCCCGCTTGAGAATCTGCCCGAGCACCAATCGGCGGGTCTCCTGGGTCAGACAACGCACGGTACCCACCAGCTCTACCCGGTCCGCCACAATATTTCCCTGGGTGCCGCCATTGATCATGCCCACAGTAATGACGACGGCTTCCCGGGCATCGATTTGTCGGCTGACAATGGTCTGGATCGCATTGATCACCTGGGCCGTTGCCACAACGGCATCGACACCCTCCCAGGGATAGGCGCCGTGGGCCGAGGTCCCATGCACGATGATCTTGAGATCATCCGACGAGGCGTTGCGCTGCCCGTAGTGCAGTCCAATTCTGCCGACGTCCAATGCCGGATCGACGTGAAGACCGAAGATCGCATCCACTGGTGGATTTTCGAGAGCCCCGTCCTCGATCAGCAGTTTGGCCCCTCCGACCGTTTCTTCCGCCGGCTGAAAGAGCAGCTTGACGGTTCCCGGAAGGGGATCCTTGCGTTCCATCAGTAACCGGGCGGCGCCCAGGAGCATCGTCGTGTGGACATCGTGCCCACATGCGTGCATTTTGCCGGGGACCTTGGACTTGTATTCAACCTCTTTCTGATCCTCGAGAGGCAAGGCATCCATATCCGCCCGTAGGGCCACAACCTTACCCCTGCCATCGCCTCGGATCAGTCCAAGAACCCCGGTGCCCCCCAGCCCAGCCCGAAACTCAACCCCCATCTCGGCCAACAGGCTCTGAATCCTGGCACTGGTCCGATGCTCTTCCAGGCCCAGTTCAGGGTGCTGGTGAAGATCACGGCGGATGTCGATCATCCAGGGGAGGAGATCCTGAGCAGCAGCCAGGATTTCAGGGAATATTCTTGAATTCACCGGCTGAACATACCACGGACCGAGACCGAATCAGCCCCATCGTCGATCACCCCGTTTTCATCCTTCAGCCTCCACCCTTTGCCATCAAAGCTCCCGCGGCCCCACCTCGGTTTCCAGCAACGACGCCTGATCCTGGCGTCTGTTGATCAACACGGCCCGCCCCCCGTCCACCAGAACCTCGGCAGACCGTGGGTGGTCGTTGTAGTTCGAACTCATGGACATCCCGTAGGCGCCGGCGGAAAACACGGCAATCAAATCACCCCGTTGGACCTTGGGCAGTTTTCGCTCTCGGGCGAGGAAATCCCCTGTCTCACAAATCGGACCGACAACGTCGCTGGGATGAAGATCAGGAAGGTCGAGATCTTCCATCGCCGAAGGCGGCACGTGGCCCGCCTCGACCTGCGCCGGCCACACGAAATGATAGGCCCGGTAGAACGCGGGGCGGATCAAGGTGTGCATGCCGGCATCACAGATGACGAAGCGCTTGCGGCGGCCCTCCTTGACGTGATGCACGCGCGTCAGCAGAACCCCGGCATTGGCCATGATCGACCGGCCCGGTTCCAGCACGACCTGAAGACCATTCTTGGTGCGTGTTTCCAGTAGCGGGATCAACGCCTCGGCGAAGACCTCGATGCCTGGGGATTCTCCGTCCGAGTAGTTCATCGGCCAACCACCACCCAGGTCCAGGACCTTGACAGTGTGTCCGGCGCCTTCGAGCCGATCAATCAACTCCAAGAGCACCCGGACCGCGGACTCGAAGGGCTCGATCTCGCGAACCGGCGAACCGATGTGAACGTGCAAGCCGATCACCTCGACCGACGGATTGTCCTCAAAAGCCTCGAACAGGACCGGCACACGGGCCACCGCAACGCCGAACTTGTTCTCCTCCTTGCCGGTGGTGGTGTATTCGTGAGTTCTGGCGTCAACGTCAGGATTGACCCGGATACAGACCCGCGCCACGACACCCACCTCGGCGGCGACCTCGGCCAGGACCTCCAGTTCGCTTTCGCTTTCGACGTTGAACAGGCCGACGGGACCGCGATCTTCGATGTTCTCACCGCCGAGACGCTCGGCAGCGTCCTTGAGAGGACTCCACCGACCGTCGAGGGCTGCCTTCTGTTCGGTCCTGGTCTTGCCGACGCCTGCAAAGACGATTTCGTCCATCGGCACTCCGGCCAGCCATGCCCGTTCCAATTCACCACCGGAGACCAC
>JAOZPW010000144.1 GCA_029932545.1 Thermoanaerobaculales bacterium
AGAAGCTACCCTGGGGAGGCACGTACTGGACAGCGGGGTATTCGCCGAGAAGGTCATCGGCGGTGATCTCGTCGATGTGCGGATCGTCAAACACGCTCTTGAGCGCGTTACGGAGCCTACGAATGTTGTCTTCTGTGGGCGAGACGAATATATCGAGGTCCTGCGTGGCGCGCGCCAGACCGTGGAGGTTCAACGCAACCGCTCCGAAAATCGCGTACACAACACCCTTTCGCTCGAATGCGGCCAATACTTCCCGTGTCTTCTCGTAGTTCACGAATACCTCGCTCCCAGTATATACCTCACGGCGGTGAGATCGTGTGCGCCTAGAAAAGAACAGTGTCCCCTTTACTCCTTTACTCCCTTTACTCCCTCCTTTACTCCCTTCGTGGTTCAATTGCGTTACAACACCACGAAGTTGTTATGATGCTCTGATGATGAACGACGGCCAGCTCGGCTCCAAGACGACAACCCGGGGCATCACGGTCATGGTCAGGTCGGCATTCGTGCCCGAGAGATCGGGACCGGACCAATGGTTCTTTGCCTATCGGATTCGCATCGCCAACGGCGGGAACGAAAGAGTGCAGCTCCAGAGCCGTCATTGGATCATCACCGATGCCAACGGGCATGTCGAGGAGGTTCGTGGGCCTGGCGTCGTCGGCGAGCACCCAACACTCGACCCCGGCGAGCATTTCGACTACACCTCCTTCTGCCCCCTCCCCACCCCTTTCGGCACGATGGAGGGCGCCTTCCAGATGATCAACGCCGCCAATGAGATCTTCGACGTCCGGATCGCACCGTTCGAATTGGCCCCACCGATGTCGGTACATTAGAAGCTGTCAGCTCTCAGCTTTCAGCTTTCAGTCGGACAGTGCGTTCGATCAGTTCTGATCGGATCCAGAGGCGCAGTTCCTCGCAAAGCGGTCGGTATCAATGACATAGCAAGCGCAGGCTGAGAGCTGACAGCTGACAGCGCGACTTATCCTAAGGTTTGCCTCGTTTTTTCGAAGCTCCTTGAGGATAAGTTGCTAGGGCCCGCCCACAGTCGAACTCCACTGAGTAGTACTCCCGGATTCGAAGCCGTCGAGAAAGATATCGTCCACAACCGTCCCCACCCCGGTCAGTTGTACGTTGTCGACAAACAACGATTCGTAGGAGGAGTTTGAGTCGTTTTCGAAAGCCAAGGTAACCGATGTGAAACCCGTGAGGTCAACTTGACTGAACCACCAATCCCCAACGATCGCCATGTCGTCGATGTCGAATCCTGCGGTGTTCAAGATGTCAATCTCGGTTGAACCGGGTTCAACCGTGACCCAAATACGGACGACGTCCTCCACTTCCCAACCGCCGTCATTGAGGAACCACTCGAGGGAGAGTTTGGGGTCGGTGACGCCACTGATATCCAGGGTATCCATGGTGATCGTCATCTTGCCGTCGGCGTCGGAAATCTGAATCCCCTGGACGCCGTCCGGCCACGAGACGACATCGCCGGTATAGGTCGTTGGCCCGACCCAATCGCCATCGGTGAGACCCTCATCGTTCCGGGTATTCCAGTAGTAGGAGGTATAGCCGATCTCGCCGCCGGACGCGACGAAGTTGAGTTGCGGCTGACCAGCATTGTTGGCCAAAGCGTGGTTCACGGCTGGGTTGCCGGTATCGGTGTACTGGACCATATCGACGGACGTTGCAAGCTCGAAGCTGGTGCCGGCGATCACGGTCTGTGCCGTAGCGGGTTTGGCGATGAATATGAGGGCCGTCACAACAACGGCAAGGGAGAGGGTCTTTTTCATTATGTGCCTCCTTGGCTGGCCTTTCTGAATGATCAAGATGGCTGGGTCGATCGGTTTCAAACACTGTTGTGAGAGCCGGACTGGTGAACGAGGCCGAAATACTCTCGGCGGTCCCGGTCATGATCTCATAATCTGAAGAAAATACGACCTGCAAAAGATGTGGGTTACGAGACCGTTGCCGACCACGCCGATGTCGTGCTGGACTCGAAACCATCCGTGAATATCACTTCCTCCGTGGAGCATTCCATGACCTGGCCGGTATTGAGTACGCCGTGGCTGTTGGTAGCAGGCCCGGCCCAGGTGAATTCCTCATAAACGAAGGATGGACCACCCGTCAGTTGCAACGAATCGTCTGCGCCAGTCGAGGTCGGCTCTGAGATGCCGATGTCAGTGCAGGTCATACCATTGGCCGTCCCCGCTGTGGCCGTGAAAACTCCTTCGTAACACAAGAACTGCACAACAGTGCCGGCATCATCGATCAGCGCGAGACCGTCCGGTCCGTTGTCCAGATCGTCGATTGGGAACCACAGAGCGCCGTACCCGGTTCCTTCGTCGTCAATGAAACCCACCAGTGGCGCCGGGTTGGGAACTGAAATCGCCGAAAGACCACCGCCGTTTCCGTCGTAGGCTTCGATCGACCACCCCGTGAGATCGGTCCCGGATGGCCCGGCTATCTCGATGCCCTCATTCGAGTCAGGTCCGTTGTTGTCGTAATGTAGTTCATTGATAAAGACTCCAGTGTCATCTCCCGGATCACACCCACCCCCGATTGTCACTTCGGCTTCGGCGGAACAGGTCGGGCCATTGCCGCAGACATCGGAAGAACAGGTGCGATAGTAGTATGTGGTCTGCTCGTTGAGCCCGGTGGCGGCAAGAGAGTGGCTGGTCACCAGGGCCGAGTTCGCGGTGCTGTCCGAATAGGGGCCGCCCTGAGTTGTGCTCCACTGCAAAAAGCTGTCGGAAGCCTCATCGGTATTCCACAGGGCTGTGAAACCATCAGGTCCGGCGACGGATGTCGGTCCATTGGTAATGACCGGCGGACTCGTGTCATCAACCGAATCTACTCCGTCGATAGCGAAACCGCCGTCATTGCCGTGGCCGTTGTCATTGTATGTCTCGACGCTGTATGTGTAGACCGTCTGCTGGCTCCCGGCGTCATCGATACATGAGATCGACGCTTCCCCCAGCGCGCCGCTGTTACAGCCTCCGGTGGTGATTTCGATGCCGTTGCGCAATACGCGATATCCTCGAGTGCAGCTCATCAAACATCCATCATTCCAATGCTGTGGCGTGGTCCATGCGATGTTTACCCCTGTTGGCTGACAGGGATTTTCGTCGGTGGCATTGCCGATACCCATGAAAGTTGGACCTGAGGTGCATGTGCCGGAGTACAAACAATTGACCCACTCAGGATGATCGACCCATGGGTTTCGGTTGCCCTGGTAGCACCATACCTGGTCGTTGCGGCGGATCTCATCGGAGTCGGGTGGATCACTCTCGTTCCACGCGACAAGGGCCGAGAGCACACCGTGGTAGGCGGGGTCCTGGTAGCCGTCACCTCCGCCGGAGGTGGTTTCTACTAGCATCAGCCCCAGATCGTCGGTGGCAATGAGGTCCTGCTCCGGGCCGAGATCGCCGGTGTCGCCCTCGTAACGGATGTCCATGTACAAAACGCTCCTGGCGACGTCGCCCTTGCGGTGGGGCCATGTCTCCCACACGTCGGTGGCATTCGGCGTACTACCGCTAAAGATCGCTGAACCCCTTCGCCAGTTGACGTCGGCCGCCCCGCCGCCAAAACCGTTGTTGACGTATGTCGTGTATTCGGTGCAGGGTTGTGGACAGACATTGTGCGGGAGATTGCTGCGAGCACTGTTGTACGACGAGTTGGTGGCACGAAGGTGATGGCAATCGGTATATGGAATGCGCCCGTTTCCTGTGTTTTCGGAAAACCCGTAGGACTTGGCCCAGGTATGTTCCCGGTTCCATGTGCAGCCGGAGGAGCACCCTTCGACGTGACCCTCGTTTCGGTAGACTGTCAGCAGCTCGGTGGGGGCCGATGGGTTTTCGTCTGCGTCGTTGAGAATGTCCCAGGTGTCTGTGCTGGTTGAGCTGTAGGGGTAAAGCGTGTGGTCATCGATGAGCGGATGAAGGGTGGCCCGTAAAGTGGTGGCGTTGGTAGCGTCGACACTCATCCAGAAGTCACGGGGCGGAGGGGCACAGCCGACCCCTCGTCGATTCTGGGTTTGTCCCGGAGTTGTGCTGACCTTGATGGTGAGAATGCGTGTGCATGCCTCTTCCGTGCCTGCCACGCGGTCAAGATCTCCGTAAGTGATGCCGTCTTCGGACATGATGGGGGTCTCTGCCGGTACGAACCGGCCGCGAACCTCAATTTCATAGTCACCAGGGGCCACTCGCAGCCCGCTCTCGTCGCGACCGTCCCAGGTGAAAATGACCGGATCCTTGCCTCTGTCAATCGAGTAGGCGCCGTTGAGGGTGATGATGGTTTCTTGCACTCCCAAAGGCCGGATTTGGGCTTCGAGCAGCATCTGCCGATAACCAATGAGCTCGAAATACCCACCGTCGGAGGGGTCACCAATTGTAATCCAGGCGTCGGTATTCAGTCGCTGGTAGTCGATGGCTACCCTGGTGGTGATCGTCACTGGTCCCTGAGAAGGATCAAAGGCCCATGAAGACGGCATGGCCGCCAGTCTGAAGCCGCCCGTACAATCGGTTGACCATTCCCCGAGTAGCGAGCTGCCGATCGTTACGCCCGTCAAGAGCATGATGCCGACAGTGAGTTGGAAGACGATTATTGAGGTTCTTTTGTTCACGCGGTCACTCCCCATTCGGCGCCAAGAGTAGTCAATCCCTCTTAAAGAGTCGATACTGCCCAGGAGGATTCTGCCATTACAAGCGCTTCGGCTGACGGCAGGGAGCTCTAGAAGGATGTAGGGCATTGAATCACCAGCGCCTTTCGGGTGTCGTTAAGACCCTTTTTCGTTGCATCCTCGGCCCGTACGGGGAGTACAGCGTCTCAAATGCGCCTCAAATGGCACTTAACGACCCTCCGAAATCCATCCGCCGTCAATGCCCTACACGCTCCTAGTCGCTCTTCACCGGCTCGACCTGAATGACGACATCGCCGACGCTGGGGCCATTGGCCAGGAGATGTTTCTTGACCGCACGGGCGATGGCAAACCCTTGAGTCACGGTCAAGCTCCCGTCGATCTCCACGTGGAGGTCGACCGCAACCTTGGGACCGACGTAGCGGGTTCTCAGCGCGTGGGCGGCGACCACACCATCAACTTCGAGAGCCAGGGTCCCGATACGATCGCGAACCTCAACCGGCGCTCCCGCGTCAACCAGCTGCTGCAACGCAGGATGAAAGATGCCCCAGGCGGCCCAGAGAATAAAAATACACACCACGAGCGCGCCCAGGCGGTCGACCCAGGCAAGGGCCGGAAAAACCATCGCCGTGCCAACTGCCAGGACTGCGGGAATTGAAGAGAATGCGTCCGACCGGTGGTGCCATGCGTTGGCCATAAGAGCCGGAGAATCTGCCGCCGAAGCCTGGCCCCGCGTCCATTGAAAGAGCCACTCCTTGGCGAACACCGAGATAGCTGCGGCACCCAGGGCCAAGACCGTCGGCACTGTGGCCCGAGGTTCCCTCAGGTGGCTGATGGCATCCCACCCCAGTCCGATGCCCACCGCCGCCAGGGAAAAGCCGATTCCGGCAGTGATCAGGGTCTCGATCCGACGGTGGCCATGAGGATGCCTCTCATCTGGGGGCTGCGCCCAGAACCAGGTTCCGACAAGCAATACCAGGTCAGTGATCAGGTCGGCGAACGAGTGGATGCCATCCGCGACGACGACGGCCGACGAACCAATGATCCCAGCCGTGACCTTCCCCACAGCCAGAACGATATTGGCCACCAGGCCAACGATGGTGGCCCGCTGAACCTTACGAATGGACTGCCGGTCGTTCACGCCATTCGGAGCAATTCGGCGACGGTTTTTTCGATGCCCTCTGCGGCCTCGGACATCGTAGTCGCCAACATGTAGGCGGGCGATGTGATGATCTTCCGCTCTTCGTCAACGACGAATTCCCGGACCGGGCAGTTGACATGGGTCGCCCCCGTCTGCTCGATGGCATTGGCGGTGTCGGGATCACTACCGATCGTCACTTTCACACCCTCCTCACCGAGTACCTTGGCCAGCAACGCCGGAGCGATACAGACGGCCGCCACGGGTTTGCCCTGTGCGTGCACTTCCCGAACCAGCGAAGCCACGCCCTCGTCGACTTCGCAGTCAGCCCCCTGCACCGCGAATGTGCAAAGGTTTTTAGCGGCGCCGAAGCCTCCAGGAAGGATCAGCGCGTCCAGTTCGTCTGCCCGGACCTCTGCAACATCACGAAGGGCGCCTCGGGCAATCCGCGCCGATTCCACCAGAACGTTCCGGCTCTCGCCCTCGGCCACCTCACCGGTCAGATGGTTGACCACATGCATCTGCTCACGATTGGGCGCACACAAGACCATCTCGGCGCCGGCACGATCGAGAGCCAGCATCGTGATAACCGACTCGTGAATCTCCGCCCCGTCGTACACGCCACACCCTGACAGAATCACACCGACTTTCTTTGCCATCTCGGCCTCCCTTAAACATTGTAGAGTGTTCGGAGGTCGAAAACCCAACTCTTCCCGCGCGGAGCGCCTTGCCCACGCTGGTCGCTTTGCGACCCCACGGCTACGCCGTGATCGCCCTTCGGGCGATGCGCGATGTCCCTACCACCGAGTGAGGCCTGGATTGGTTTCATGTGCCATCGCATCCAGTGTTACGGGGTCGCCCCAGGCGTTAACCCTGAAGGCCTGCAGGTAGACCGCTCCCGACACAGTGATCTCCAGTCGCTTCTCGGTTTCGTCGTGATCGGCATTGATTGCTTTGATGATGGCGTTGACATGCACCAGTTCCTGGCCCCGAACTGTGATCTCGGTCGTGCCCTCCGACTGCCCAGTCGCCTGGTCAAAGAGCTCAAGCGTCACCGTGGCCTCGGCGCTCGCCGGATTGAAGGCTGCGATATTGGTCCGTTGGTCCTTCGGGTCTTCGTCCTGTTTGAGCCCGATCAGGTGGTTTGTTTCTTTCGGCCACAGCAGATCCACGGTGCCCAGACCCCGGATCAGCTGACCCGAAGTGCCGATGATCTCGCCCTGATCGTTCCGTTCAATGGCAAATTCTCTTCCCGATGCCACCAGGGCGTTCGCGTTGGTCTCGAGCGTGATCGTGCCGACCACACCTTCGAGACCAAAGAGATCCCGAACGATGTTAGGCCAGCCTCGTGTCTCTCCGCTTTCGAGCTCGAACTCTGTCGTCGCCGCCACACCCGGCCACCCTCTCTGGTGAAACTCGGCCGTAACGGTGACGGTGTGATCGGCGGTATTGGAAACCGATGCCGACCCTGAGAACTCGTCATGGCCGACGATGTCACCCATTTCCAGCAGGGTGACAATCTCCCGGCCTTCGGTGAAAGGCACGAGGGTCGTCGGATCGCTGGTGCCCTCATAGTCTCCATGGCCGTCAAGAACGGAGCCGTAGGCGATCAGGCTGCCCTGGTACACGTCGATTTCGATCAGGGCGTCGGCGATGGGGCCGACACCAAAGACCTGCCAGACATCATTGAGCTGGGTAGAAACACCTGGTTCGCCTTCGAAGACATGGACCCCGTCGCTCAGTGCGATGCCGATCGGATCGACCAGGCGGATCCGGGCCTGAGTATTCGGCTCCAGCGCGATCAGCCCGGCGTTGACCCGGCTGTGGTCGGCATCGACGGTGGTGTGAATATGAGCAATCTCCCCGGGCCATATGCTCTGGGAGAAGGTGGATGCGGGAAAGGCCTGGCCATACTCACTGCCGTCCGGATGCCGGGCGGTGATCGTGCTGGTCAGCAAGAGATCTTCTGCTTTACCGCCGACGATGGTGACCATAAGCGAACCGACAGCAGGTTCCTCACCCCAGGGACCAAAGAAGAACTCCAAGGCATCGACAATGGTCACGGCGCTACCGGCTTCCAGGGTCCATGTCGCACCCTTGGGCTCACCACCGATATCCTCACGGGGGGTGAAGACCAGGCTCAACTCAAGATCGATTTCTGAAGGGTTGAATGCGTCAAGTGTCGAGGTGAAATCGACGCCATGTCCCCTCAGTCGAGCGAGGGCCGGCAATACAATATCACCGGCCTCGTTGAAGGTGACGATCTCCGAGGGATCGGAAACGACCGTGTTCTTGTTGTTTTCGTGGGGATCGGTGACGGTGCGCAGGCGATAGTGGTGGCTCAAAGCGTCGATCGGCCGGTCAACCTCGAATACCGTGACATCCCGGCTGGATGTCTCACCGGCGACCGCCCATTCGCCCCCGGAGAGGGCGTGCTCGATAATCGTATGGCCCGGCAGATCCACCGGCCCGCCACCGGACCATTCGAGGCGGAGGGTCTCGGCATCGACATCGATCAAGCCAAGTCTGTCCGGGGCGAGGGTCTGGGTGGTGAGCCAGTCGCTTTCGTGAACCTCTGCCAGGAATTCCAGAATCTCCGGATCGTCGGTATGGAAGGCGTTGTAATTGAGGTTCGGATTCGTGAGGTTTTGAAGGGCCAGCACAGCTCGGGGAAGCAGATCGGCAAATTGATTGGCCTCGACAAGGAACCAAGAAAAGGAGGGGCTGAACCTAATATCTTCCGGAAACCGGCCCTCCAATTGATTGTGGTCAACTGCCAAGTTAAGGAGGCTCTCAAGTTCCCAGATCTCCCGAGGTACCTCACCGCCGAGCCTGTTGTTGGATAAGGCCAGTGACCAGAGGTTGCTGAGGTTTCCCAGTGCCGAAGGGATCGTTCCGCTCAGATCATTGTCGGAGAGGAACAACTCCCACAGGCAACACATATCCCCCAACTCAGGGGGGATCGAACCCGAAAGCCGGTTCTGGTGTAACCAGATCTGTTGTAAGGCCGTCGCCGATGCCAGTTCGGCTGGAATCGGCCCGCTGAGCTGATTTTCGTTGAGCATCAGCTCTCCCAAGTTCTGAAGGCCGCCCAGTTCCTTTGGAACCGGCCCTTCGAGATGATTGGTGTTCAAATCAAGAAACTGCAGGATCTCAAAATTCCCAATTTCCGGAGGCAATGCCCCTGATAGATTATTCTGAGGCAATTCGATAGCGACAACACCGTTCTGACCCAACCAACCGCAAGAAACACCATACCAACCACAGACCGGGTCATCACTCATCCACCCCTCACTATTGAACCACTCAGAACCGTTGGTGGCGTTAAAGAAAGCAATCAACGCATCGAGATCGTCCGCCTCATCCCCGAAAACGGGAGGCATAAACAGCACTGCAGTCAAGAGGCCTAAGACAGCCAGCCGAACCAGATCTCTCATGGCCGCCCCCCGGTGGTGCCTCCAACCGCGCTCGCATTAAAAACATAGAGAGCAAAGTCCTGGTTTGGCACTCCCTGGCCATCAAGCCCCGGCACTGCCTTGCCGGCCAAGGTCAAGGCAGTGACTTCGATACTGAAGTCACCACCAATAATCTCCGACGCCGGAAAGCGGATGACCTCAACGTTGTTGATGGCATCTCTTGCCATTAACACCTCCCACGGGGGATACCGCCTGGAATGAAAACCACCAGAAATAAATTTGTTCCCGTAGTACCGGGATGACATGATCCCGGAACCATCGACGACCATCAGGTTGAGATCGTTGACCGCCGGATACTGAGCGCCCGGAGTCCCGGGGGCATCTGTAA
>JAOZPW010000145.1 GCA_029932545.1 Thermoanaerobaculales bacterium
TCCTCATTGGTCACATTGAATGCCTCAGCGATGATCTCGAGCTCAAGATTACGTCCGAAGATGAAAGTCTTGGACAGGCGCAAATCCATGTTCCGGTAGTAGGGCTGCCGGAAGGTGTTGCGGGTGTAGTGATAGAAGACGCCCGGGGAGGTTTCGATGACCGCCCGTTCATTCCGGGAGTAGCCGTCGTTATTATGGTCACGGCCGTCCATCGCAGAGTAGGGGAAACCCGAACGGATATAGATGATACCGGAGACCATCATGTCCCAGGGCAATTGATAGGAACCGGACATGACGAACTTGTGTTGTACGTCGAAGTTCGACGGACCCCAGTCGCCATTGAGGTTGAACTGATCTTCCGGATAGGCGCTCGACGATGACACCGAACGCTCGTTGGAGTCGTTGTCCTCGGCCTCGGACCAGGTGTAGGACGCATCCAGCATCCAGCCGTTGGAGAAGCGCTTGCGGCCCTTGAGCACGATCGCTTTGTACTCCGCTTCGGCATCGGAGGTGAAGGTCATGATCTGCTCGAAATCCGGGTAGTTCGACTGGTAGTAATAGGGCACGTAGACCGGACGACCGTCGTCAGTCAGCTCACCGGTGGCGGCGCCAATATTCTGGTCGAACTTGCGCTCAAGGTTCTTGGTCTCCGAGTAGATCAGGTCGACACCCAGGGAGAAGTCGGTCATGACTTCGCGCTCGTAGCCGAGGGAGATCCGCAGGGTCTCCGGGTTCTCGAAGTTCGGGTCGTAAACGAAGATATCAGGCGTCACCGAATCCAAATCACCCAGGCCGCCCCAGCGATCGGGGTAGGTCGGGCAGCCTCCGTACGAGCATCGCTCAGAAACCCTGATAACCCGCACGCCGTTGGCCAGCATTGCGTTGGCGTCCAGGAGTGTCGGAGTATTGTCGTAGAAGTAACCGGCACCACCACGCAGGACCTGTTTGCCGTCACCGGCGAGATCCCAGGCAAAACCGACGCGCGGCGCCCAGTTGTTGGTGTCGTCGGGAATCTGACCGGTATCCGGGAAGAGTGGATTGGTTTCCTTGGGATCGTCGTGGGCCTGGAGGTCGTAGCGCAGACCGTATGTCAGGGTGAAATTCGGAGTGGTGCGCCACTCGTCCTGGAGATAGAAGGCGTAGTAGTCGGTATCAAACTTCACTGCACCGTCGTAGTCCGAGAAGCTCTGGGTGTAGGAGTAGGGCTCATCATTGAAGAAATCGTCCCACTCAGAGTAGGAATAGGCGCCACCGCCGTAACGGTAGAATCCATCGTCGAAGGCGACGAAATCCAGATTCATACCGGCCTTGAGCGTGTGCTCACCCAGGTAGTAGGTGAAGTTGTCGATGATCTGCAACCGGTCCTCATCCAGGAAGTTGGGCAGAAACTGGTTCTGACCCCAGTTTGCCTTGTATCCGTAGATACCGGTCTCGGGCAGGTCCATGTTGTTGGCCGTTCGCGGCCGCTCTTCGCTCGCGTACTGCACGATCAATTCGTTGAAGGCATTCTCGGAAAGAACCGAGTTCAAGGACGCGACGAAGGAGTTGAAGCTGTTCTCTTCGAAGCCGTTGTTGGACCGGCCGGTGTTGGAGTAGGAGGAGGTCAGATTCTCACCTTCCTGGGTCGAGTAGTTGTCACGAAGGGTCAGGAGGTGGTTGTCCGACAACTGCCAGTCCAACTTGAGCAAAATGACGTCGGCGTCGTTGGTCTGCTCGATCTCGCCCGTTTCGTTGTCGTAGTCAAGGCCGGTGATCGCTTCCCACTCGCCCTGACGGCCGTCGGGAAAATCACGGAAGCGAGCTTCGTAGGGTGTCACGTAGTCCTGCGAGTCGTAGGATACGAAGAAGTGGAGCTTGTCCTTGACGATCGGGCCACCCAAGGCGAAACCATACTGCTTCTGGTCGAAGGCGCTGGAATCGAAGCCCAGTGCATCTTCTTCGATGAAGCTGTCGTCACGATAGTAATAAAAGACCTCACCCCTGAAATCATTGGTACCGGACTTGGTGATTGCGTTCATCACACCACCGGAGGCGTTGAACTGCAGGTTGTAGGAGGACTGAATGATCTGGAACTCCTTGATTGCAGCCTGCGAGAAGGTGAAGGGCGGACGGGTGCCGCCACGCTCTTCACCGAAGAAGGAACTCTGGCTGTTGGAACCGTCAATATTGAACGAGTTCTGGATGCCTCGGGCACCCATATTGATGCCGCCCCGGCCGCCGCCCTGGGTTTCATCAGCGGCAACCGCACCCGGAGCGAGGATTGCGAAGTCCGTAAAATCACGGCCCTGCAAGGGAAGGTTAGCGATAGCTCGATCACCGACCGATGCCGACACCGAGGGGTTGGTCGTCTCGATGACCGGCGCTTCCGCCGTTACGACGATCTCTTCAGAAATCGCGCTCTCGGCCAGGAAATAGTCGATCCGAACCGAAGAACCCAGGCCGACCCGGGCGCCACGCTTGATTTCGGCTCTGAAGCCGTCCAGCGTCGCCTTGACGTCGTAGATGCCAACAGGCAGGAGGTCCAAACGGAAAAACCCGGCGGTATCGGTGATCGCCGTCCGGCTGAATCCGGTCTCCGTATTGCTCGCAGTGATCGTCGCGCCGGGCATGGCACCACCATCTGCATCTGTTGCAGTTCCAATAATTTGTCCGGTTGAACCACTGCTCTGGGCCCAACCGGCGTTGGGTGCCAGCAGCACCGCTGCAGCCACCACAAGTCCTATTACCATCACAACCTTACGCATAGTATCTCCTCCCTCAATTGTGTGAATGAAATCACATTTCCTCAAAACAAAAAAGAATCGAAAACGTCACGGAGCTAATGTACAGATTCACAAGCTCGCTTTCAACCGAAATTTTCATCTTATTTCGGATTCTTCTCTCCATCGATCTCGGGGGCGATCACCCAGTTCAGGTCAGCCTCGGGCGACCAGGTTTTCAGACGTGTCAGATGGTCGTCAATCAACGACGCCACTTCCTCCGATGAACGCCAAATCACCTCCGCCTCGGCCAGGTGCGGAAATCCTCCACCGCCCGCGGCACGATAGTTATTGCAGACCATTGTGAAATCCGCTTGAAGATCCAAAGGGTGGCCATTTCTACGGAGATCCCGCACCCGGTCACCCTCAGGCCGGGTCGGATCAATGCGATAGCTCAGGCCCTGCATTGTGTCAACATTGTAGTGGCGGACGTCGGGATCAACGACGATGACGCAAGGGCCATCAGCGGGACACTCGACGCCGTCGTAATACCGGGCTGCATGTTCCAGCACATCCTTGACCTGGGCGCCAGTCAGCTTCACCGATCGCAAGGTGTTGGGGTAGACGTAGAGTGAGCGAACCCAACGACTGGTCACCGGCCCGGGAACGAGATCGGGAGTGCTTCCGGTCAACAGACTGGCCAGGGAGAGGTCGGCCCCGGAAGCCTTCAGCTGAACCTGGTGGATCAAATCCTGAGCGGCACAATCCCTGAGGCGGCATCTCCGGACGCTGACCGCCCTGTCGACGACGGTCAGGGGCCTGGCCAGGGCCTCGACCACCCGTCGATGCTGCGGTTCGAATTTTTCCACGAGTACCTGGTCAACCTCGGATTCAGCCAGGTCAATATTCTCGCCATGCCAGGAGACGATCGACGCTGGACCCTCACCCATTCGATTCAGCTCGAGGTCGATCCGCGTCATGACCCGGCCTCTCGACGAGGGCTGCGAGATGATCGTACCGTGCAGGAGCCGGGGCGGAAGATTCTGGTGGGCATGACCGGTCAGCAAAAGGTCGATGCCCGAAACTCGTGCCAAACGATCACCGAAGTTTTCGTAGCCGGTACCGTCGGTCTCGCCGGTTTCCGGGTCGATCTCGAAGCCCGTGTGTGCCAGGACAATCACCAGATCACAGTTCTCATCCTCCCGAAGTATGGAAACCCAATGCCGAGCAGCCTCATCCATCGGCTCAAAAGCGAGCCCCTCATAATGCGCCGGCTCCTCCCATCCCGGGATATTGGGAGTCACCAGGCCTAAAATGCCGACCCTCACCTGACCCATTTCCTTGACTACGAAAGGCTGAAACGCCGGGAGTCCATCCTTGACCTTGATTGCGTTGGCCGCGAGAAAGGGGAAGTCCGCTTCAGCCTCTGCCCGCCGAAGAGGGCCCATACCGAAGTTGAATTCGTGATTGCCGACGGCCATCGCCGCGTATCCAATTCTATTCATTGCCTCGATCGTCGGACTGGCCTCGTTCCACCGAATATGGGCCATCTCCTCCAGAGGCGTGCCCTGGAGCGTATCGCCCGAATCCACCAGCAAAACCGGGTGGTCGGTTGATGCCCGGATCGCAGTGACACCCGCCGACACTCGAGCCAGGGAACCCGGGACCCCACTGTCCCGGGCATCGTCAAACGGCAGGACCTGTCCGTGCAGGTCGGAGGTGTGGAGGATGGTCAGCTTGAGGGTGTCGGCAGCGTGCGCGGACGCCGGCAAGAGCCAGTGCGTTACTGCGGCGCACATCAATGTTGTCAACAGAATCAATCGTTTTCTGGTGTCCATGGCCGGTCCCCCATGGCGGCGATCGTAGCAAAGCAACGTCAGCGATCCGATTTCTCCTCATCCATCCCCGGCCTTCGGGGTCGCTTCGCGCCCCCGCTCGGTGCATTTCCCTCAAGGGCAACAGAGTCGAAATCGGGAGAGCATCGCCCTTGAGGAAAATGACCTCGGCGGCCTACGGCGTCAGCCGAGACTCGATTGCCAACGTCACCGCCGTGGATTGCCCCACACAGCCTTTCCCGAAGCGAAACCGTCACCGGAAGGTCTGCCTTAGGAAAAGCCTGTGTGCCGCACGTCCCGTCTGGGCATTTTGTGCGCCCTTGATTTTGGGCTCCGGCGTTGGCTGACTCGCTGAGGACGTCGTGGTCGACGGAGCCCGGGCACGGCACGCCGTGCCCCTACCGAGCGCCTGTCGCTGTCATCGGACGCGGACGCCGCCACGGTTGACGGACCCGGACGCAGTCCACTGCCGCGGTCCCGGATTTCGATCCCGCCCGATCCCGTTACGCCTTGGCCCACCCCCGATTGGAAACCGCCTGGACCGGAGGGACCGAGTCCAGTCCCGGATGGAGAGCCGGATGGGCTCTCAAATACCGTCAGCCTGCGAACGGTGGATCATGGTCAACCTTGGATCTTCGCCTCGGCCGACGTATCCTTTCCTCTATGTGGTTGAACCTGGAAGCCAATAATATCTTCGACCGCTCGATCACCGAGGTCCACGGCATGCCTCTGCCTGGACGGTCGGTCAGTTTGACGGTGATTTGCAAGGGAGGGCCGAGGTGAACAGACTCCGTATGCTGACCGGAGGCGAAAGCCATGGTCCGAAGTTGACGACAATCCTCGAGGGCTTGCCTGCGGGCCTGCCGCTGAATCGAGCATCGATTGACGAGATGCTGCGCCGCCGCCAACACGGTTTCGGTCGTGGTGGTCGTCAACGCATCGAGCACGACACCGTGGAAGTCACTGGCGGCCTGCGCAACGGCCGGACTCTGGGATCACCACTGGTCATGCACGTCGAGAACCGGGATTGGGCGAATTGGAGCGAGGTGATGGACCCCTGGGAGGTCGATCAGTCCAAGGCCGGCGAACGATCAGTGACTCGGCCGAGACCGGGCCACGCCGATTATTCGGGCGGCGTCGCCACCGATCAGCTCGAAGACCAACGCAATGTGCTGGAACGGGCCTCGGCCCGGGAGACCGCAGCACGTGTTGCCGCAGGGGCTGTCTGTTGTCAGTTGCTTGAGCGCTTCGGCATCGAAATGCGGTCGGCCGTCCTCGCCCTCGGGTCCCACACAATACTGGAAGGGGCTCCGACATGGGAAGACCTGGCCGGAGTCGATCCCGCCTCTCCCCTGGTAACGCCCCGTCCAAACGATGAAGAGCCCCTGGTGGAGGCTGTCCGTTCGGTCAGAGACGAAGGTGAGACCCTGGGTGGTGTGGTCGGCCTGGTCGTTCGGGGTATGCCCCCCGGGCTTGGCTCCTACGTCCACTGGGACCGAAAACTGGACGGATGTCTGGCCCAGGCGATCACCTCGATCCCATCAGTCAAAGCAGTGGCACTGGGCGAGGGTCTTGAGGTCAGCCGCCGGGTAGGATCCCTGGCTCACGACCCCTTCATCCTGGGCGAAAACGGTCTCGAACGAACGAGCAATTACGCAGGAGGTCTCGAGGGCGGGGTTACCAATGGATCAGATCTGGTTCTTCGGGCCTTTTTTAAACCAATTTCAACCTTGAGGCGGGGACTGCCGTCGGTTGATCTGGAAACCGGCGAGCCGGGGAACACCGTCTGGGAACGTTCCGACGTCACCGCGATTGGCGCTGCGCCGGTAATCCTCGAGAGCATGGCTGCACTGATTTTGGCCGATGCCCTCCTGGAAACCCTTGGTGGCCAGGCCATTGCCGATGTTGATACGTCCTGGGAAACCTACTGCGCCCGTGTAGCACGCTGGTGGACCCCGAAACAGAAGTTTCAATGATCACAGTCAAGCGAGCCGACAAATACGGCTTTTGTTCGGGCGTTCGCATTGCGGACATCAAGGTTCGCCGGTTTGCCACGGATGGCGGCTCCGGTGCAATCCTGGGTCAGGTTGTCCACAACGAACGGGTCGTCGCCGAGATGGAAGAAATGGGCATGCGGACCGTCGAGGCCATCACCGACGTCACCGAACCGGCAATCGTCTTTTCTGCCCACGGAGTCCCGGAGTCCTTCCACCGCGAAGCTCATATTCTTGGACTCGAGGTACTCGATACAACCTGCACCTTCGTCTACGACATCCACCGCGAAAGCCAGGCTGCGCTGCGGGAAGGTTGCCATTTGGTCTTCGTCGGAGAGGCCAAACACAGGGAGGTCATCGGCTACACCCATGACCTGAATCCCGAGTGTTATGACGTGATCTCCTCCCTGAAAGAGGCACGGGCCATCGACTGGTCCGAATATCCTGCCATTAGGATTTTCTACCAGACGACCCTGAACGCTGAGCACTACGAAGACACCGTTCGGGTCATTGAGTCGGCCAATCCCAACACCTCAAGGGCCGATACAATTTGCTACGCCACCAAGGAAAATCAGGACGCGGCGCGCGCCCTGGCAGGCGAACCAAACATCGACATTATCCTGGTGATCGGGGGCGCAAAGAGTGCCAATACACACCACCTCTGGGAAATCACCTCCAAGATCAAGACCTCGTATCTTATTCAGGGGCCTGAGGCGATTCAGCCCGAATGGTTGAGCGATGTCCGGTGTGTCGGACTGACCGCGGGCGCTTCGACCCCGGATTCCCTTGTCGACGAGGTCGAGGCGTTTGTGAAGGCCTTCGAGGAGTGAGGGGGAAACCGTGAGCTCTCAGCTAAGCCCCTTGCAAACAGCCAGAAATAGCCACAAAAAAGCACAAAAAAGCACAAAAAACGAATACCAAAGGGCCACCGGAGAAGAGATTAACGCAAAGACGCAAAGACGCAATGACGCAAAGTCAAGACGCCGACGGGATCAGTGTCGAACCCGGGCTCTTGGCCTGCAGGACAGGACACCGCTCAGACCGGTCCGCCGACTGGGGCGAAGCCCCTGCCGGAAGGGAGGCGAGCGGAGAGGAAAGCTCGCTGCGGCAGTGGTGATCGCTGCTGCAATCCTGACCTTTCCCTTTGAAGCCTTGCCGTTGGGGGCGCCCGGCATCGACTCCGGCTGGCAATGGGTCGTCAATATCGCTTCTCAACAGGACTGGGTCTTCGGCCGCGACGTCGTTTTCACCTACGGACCGCTTGGATGGATGGCCTCACCACAGGATGTCGGCGCCCACCTGCTGTTGGCCAACGGCTTTCGCATCGCCCTTCAGGGACTGATGGTCATCTGTGGATTGATGGTCCTCTTTCGAATGAAACAACCGGCCCAAATCCTGGTTTTCGCCGGCCTGTGGACCATTGCCGGCGCCGTCGGCCTCAGGTTTGAGGGTTTCGTCGTGCTCGTGGCCGCCACCGCGATGCTGATAAGCCTGAAAACCAAGGCGGCGTGGCCGGCAGTGACTGCAGGCGTGATCATGGGCATTGTACCTTTCATCAAGACCTCGCTGGGCATCGCAATCGCGGCAACCGTCATGGTCGGGTTGGCCCTGATTTGGAAAGACCGAGGCCCCAAGGTCCCCATCATGACGGTGACGGTGGGCGGACTCACTGCGGCAATCCTGGCAGCCCTGATGTTCCCATCGGTACCCGTGTTTCGTGCGTGGATCGGACAGGCCCTTGAGGTTGTCGACGGCTATGCGGCAGCTGCAAGCATCATCGGTCCACCGCACATTCTGATCACCGGTGTACTGCTGCTGGCCGGCGTCATCTGTGGTGGCCTTCTTTTGAGCCGAAACAGACCGACATTCGGTCCTGCGGCGCTGATCCTTACGCCCGGCCTATTGATCACCTTCCGGCTGGCTTTTGTGCGACAGGACGGGCACCAGTACCTTTTCGTGCCCTTCGTCATTGCTCTTCTCGGCGTGGCCTCTCTCAGTGCTTCCCGAAGGGCGACCCTTGCACTGCTCATCGCCGGATTGGCGGTCGCAGTTCTGGGAACGGCTTCCGGCGCTTTGCCCTTCGGCCCCACATCTCTTCCCCAAATCATCACCCTGGGACACCGGGGGCCTTCAAATATCAAACGGCTCGTGCATTTCAAAGAAACCCGAAGCGACCTCTCAGCGGCGTCCGAAAAGAATCTGAGTACGCTCCGGCTGCCCGCGTCCTGGACCGAGCAAATGGCCGAAACTCCCAATGGCATCACAGTCGTGCCCTGGGAGTTGATGTACGCTCCCGCCAACAATCTTCCCTTCCAACCTCTGCGTTCGATGCAGCTGTACTCCGCCTACACACCAAAGCTCGACCGGCTGACTGCGGAAGGCCTGTCAGGACCCACAGCCCCGGATTTCGTACTCGACGACTTCGCTCCGGTTGGAAAAAGGCGAGCCCTTCTTGATGCCCCACAGACATGGCGAACGCTCTTTCTGGAATACCGGCTGGAACGATCGGCACAAGATCGTGCCCTGCTCATGTTGTCCAAACGCCCCCAACCGCTGGAACACAAATGGCAAGACCTGGGGACGGCCACCCTCGAAGTCGGAGGACCCGGCATCACAGTTCCGCCTTCGCCTCACCTGGTCTTCGCCGAGATTGATGCACCTCTCAATCTCTTCGGTCGTTTGAACAAGGCATTCTTCAGAGTTCCCCTCCTGATGGCGGTCTTTCACAGGGTCGACGGCAGTAGTTCTTGGGCTCGCCTGATTCCCGCGACCGCGACAGCCGGCATCCTCGTCAGCCACTTCCCCCACGATATCGACGACTACGCCGGTCTGTGGTCCGGCCGAGGACCCGTTGCGGTATCGCGTCTGCAGATTGCGGGGCCAGGTGAGAAGAATTACGCAAGGCGGTTCAATATTCGATGGCGCGAATTGGTCACAACGGCGAGTGAGGGGTCAAGAGTGACGCCACACAGTTGAGCCTCTTGCAAAACTCATGAAATAGCCACAAAAAGGCACAAAAAGGCACGAAG